>NZ_JASHKY010000049.1:0-17134 GCF_030056935.1 Rhodococcus sp. IEGM 1302
GGTGCCACCTACTCCGTCGCCAAGAACACCCTGGTCAAGCGTGCCGCCGCAGAGGCTGGCATCGAGGGCCTTGATGACCTGTTCGTTGGTCCGACCGCCATTGCATTCATCAAGGGCGAACCGGTCGACGCTGCGAAGGCTCTGAAGAACTTCGCTAAGGACAACAAGGCGCTCATCATCAAGGGCGGCTACATGGACGGCGCTGCGCTGTCCGTGGAAGAGGTCAACAAGATCGCGGATCTCGAATCCCGCGAAATCCTGTTGGCAAAGCTTGCCGGCGCGATGAAGGGCAACTTGGCAAAGGCCGCAGGCCTGTTCAATGCTCCCGCTTCGCAGATGGCCCGTCTGGCCGCTGCCCTGCAGGAGAAGAAGGCTGCAGAAGGCGGAGCCGCAGAGGCCCCCGCAGAGGCTGCCACCGAGGCTCCGGCCGAGGCCGAAGCCGAAAGCTGATCCGCACCCGCGCATCACTGCTATAACCCCGCCCGGTCGCGGATCAGCGACATGGGACTTACAGGAAGGACCGCCACAATGGCGAAGCTCAGCACCGAAGAGTTGTTGGACCAGTTCAAGGAGCTCACCCTCCTCGAGCTCTCGGAGTTCGTTAAGGCATTCGAGGAGACCTTCGAGGTCACCGCTGCTGCTCCCGTCGCCGTCGCCGCTGCAGGCGCACCGGCTGCCGGCGCAGAAGCTGCTGAAGAGCAGGACGAGTTCGACGTCGTCCTCGAGTCGGCTGGCGACAAGAAGATCCAGGTCATCAAGGTCGTCCGTGAGGTCGTTTCCGGCCTCGGCCTGAAGGAAGCCAAGGACCTCGTCGAGAGCGCTCCGAAGGCCATCCTCGAGAAGGTTGCCAAGGACGCCGCAGAGGCTGCCAAGGAAAAGCTCGAAGCTGCCGGCGCAAAGATCGTCATCAAGTAAGACGGTTTTCCCGCTGCTCTTCGCGAGTAGTAACGAAGAGGGCCACTCCCCACGGGGAGTGGCCCTCTTTTTTTGAACTTTTTTCGCGGGTGATATGCCGGAATTCATGCAGGTGGGAGGGGTGTCCGAACTAGGCTGTGATCTGAATTATGCTTCTTCCCTACTCGTTAGTAGTATTCGCAGTCACGGGTACCACTCCCATGCGATAGAGTGACCCAACCCACACGGGTGCATGCATGCAACGGACGTCGCGGAGGTAATGGTGGGAGTCGAGGTAGCGGTACAAGGACTGACAAAGTCTTTCGGGTCGCAGAGGATTTGGCAGGACGTGTCGTTGACACTTCCCGCGGGTGAGGTCAGCGCACTGCTCGGGCCTTCGGGTACCGGTAAGTCGGTGTTCCTGAAGTCCCTGATCGGACTGCTCCGCCCTGAACAAGGCTCCATCGTCATCGACGGCACGGACATCCTGCAGTGCTCCTCCAAGGAGCTCTACGAGATCCGCAAGCTGTTCGGCGTTCTCTTCCAGGACGGCGCACTGTTCGGCTCGATGAACTTGTACGACAACATCGCCTTCCCGCTTCGTGAGCACACCAAGAAGTCGGAATCCGATATCCGCAAGATCGTGATGGAGAAGTTGGACCTCACGGGTCTGGTCGGCGCCGAGGACAAGCTTCCCGGTGAGATCTCCGGCGGTATGCGCAAGCGTGCCGGTCTGGCGCGTGCACTCGTTCTCGATCCCGAGATCATCCTCGTCGACGAGCCCGACTCCGGTCTGGATCCGGTGCGTACGACGTACATCAGCCAAACGCTGATCGACATCAACGCCCAGTCGGACGCGACGATTCTGATCGTCTCGCACAACATCAACCTCGCACGCACGGTGCCGGACAACATCGGCATGCTCTTCCGTCGTCAGTTGGTGATGTTCGGTCCTCGTGAGGTGCTGCTCACCTCAGACGAGCCCGTCGTCAAGCAGTTCCTCAACGGAACGATGATCGGTCCGATCGGTATGTCGGAGGAGAAGGACGAGGCTCAGATGGCGCACGAGCAGGCGCTCGTCGACGCCGGTCACCACGCCGGTGGTGTCGACGACGTCGAGGGCATCGTGCCGCAGATGAAGGCCACCCCCGGAAACCCGGAGCGTCAGGCTGTTCGTCGTCGCCAGGAGCGCGTCCGTCAGATCATGCACACCCTCCCAGCTAACGCACAGGCGGCGATTCAGGACAGCCTCGACGAGGTTGACGGAACTGGGCAGTACGATCCCCAGTACGCCGAAGCGAGCGGCTATCAGGGGGAGTGGAACGACAACTCGCAAGACACGCAGGTCATTCCTGCATACGAGGGCGATCCCTACGGAAACACGACACACGGGCAAGGGTAGGCATATCGGATGGGGGTTACCCGCAACTCGGTTCTGAGTCCGGTCAACGGAGCATTAACTCAGGCCGGAAACATCGTCGAACTGTTTGTCGACGTCGTCAGGAATACGTTCCGGCGTCCATTTCAGTTCCGTGAGTTCATCGAGCAGGCCTGGTTCATCGCCAGCGTGACAATTTTGCCGACGGCATTGGTAGCCATCCCTTTCGGCGCCGTCGTCTCACTGCAGACCGGTTCGCTGATCAAGCAGTTGGGTGCAGAATCGTTCACCGGCGCTGCCAGCGTCCTGGCGGTGATCCAGCAGGGTAGCCCCCTGGTGACAGCGTTGCTGGTCGCCGGTGCGGCCGGATCGGCCGTGACGGCCGATCTCGGTTCTCGAACCATCCGTGAAGAGATCGACGCGATGGAAGTCCTCGGAATCAATCCGATTCAGCGCCTGGTGGTTCCGCGTGTACTCGCGATGGTGCTGATCGCTGTTCTGCTCAACGGACTGGTGTCCGTCGTCGGTATCGCGGGTGGTTACTTCTTCAACGTGATCCTGCAGGGCGGTAACCCCGGTGCCTACATCTCGTCGTTCTCAGCTTTTGCGCAGCTACCGGACATTTGGAGCGGTGAGATCAAAGCCGCGGTGTTCGGTGTCATCGCTGGTGTGATCTCCGCGTACAAGGGACTCCACCCGTCCGGTGGCCCGAAGGGCGTCGGTGAGGCGGTGAACCAGGCCGTCGTCATCACGTTCCTGCTGTTGTTCTTCGCCAATCTGATTCTGACGATGGTGTACCTCCAGATCGTGCCGGCGAAGGGATCTTGACCTAAATGACCATCGCACGAGGCCGCGGCGATCAGTTCCTGCTGAAGAGTCGCAAAGTAGCCAGAATTCCAGTGAACGCGTTGGACCGCGCGGGCGAGCAGATGTCGTTCTACGCGCGCGCCATCGCGTGGACCCCGCGCACCCTGCATCGGTACCGGAAGGAGACGCTTCGACTACTCGCCGAAGTGACCTTCGGTAGCGGTGCGCTCGCAGTGATCGGCGGAACCATCGGCGTCATCGCGATGATGTCCGGATTCACCGGTGTCGTCGTCGGCCTCCAGGGCTTCGCCGCTCTGGAGCAGTTGGGTAGCTCGGTCCTGACCGGCTTCCTCTCCGCATACGTCAACACCCGTGAGATCGCTCCGATCGTTGCGGCTCTTGCGCTCTCGGCCACGGTTGGTTGTGGCTTCACCGCCCAGCTCGGTGCCATGCGTATCTCCGAAGAGATCGACGCGCTCGAGGTCATGGCAGTTCCGTCGGTGCCGTTCCTGGTCACGACGCGCATGATCGCCGGCTTCGTCGCCGTCATCCCGCTGTACATCGTGGGTCTGCTTGCGGCGTACCTCGCCTCGAGAGTGATCAGCACGGTCTTCAACGGGCAGTCGACGGGTTCCTACGACCACTACTTCAACCTGTTCCTGCCACCGCAGGACGTGCTGTATTCGTTTGCGAAAGTCCTGGTATTCGCCTTCGTGCTGATCCTGATCCACTGCTACTACGGGTTCCATGCCTCAGGTGGTCCCGCAGGTGTCGGCGTGGCCGTCGGCCGCGCTGTTCGCGCCGCAATCGTGACGATCGCCGTTCTCGACTTCTTCCTCAGCCTCGCAATCTGGGGCACCACGACGACAGTGAGGGTGGCCGGATGATCGAGGCTCCGTCAGTCCTGCGCCGCCGTGTGCTCGGACTCGTGTTCTTCGTGGTGTTGGCATTGTTCCTGGCCTTCACCATCGGAACCTTCAACAAGACGTTCAAGGACGTCGTGAAGATCGACCTCGTGACCGACACAGTCGGAAATGCGTTGCCACCCAACGCAGACGTCAAGGTCCGTGGGCTGCTGGTCGGCGAGGTGCGATCCGCGTCGACGAAAGACGGCCAGGTCACCTCGGTCCTCGCGATCGAGCCGGACAAGGCTGATCTGATTCCGTCCAACGTCACGGCGCGTCTGCTCCCGAAGACGCTTTTCGGTGAGCGCTACGTCTCCCTGATCATTCCGGAGGGAACCACCGCGACCCCGATTTCCGCGGGAACGGTGATCCACCAGGACAAGAGCGGCAATGCTGTCGAGGTCGGCGACGTTCTGGACGGACTGCTCCCACTTCTGCAGGCGATTCCGCCGCAGGATCTGGCGAACACTCTCGGTTCTCTCGCGCAGGGTCTGACGGGACGCGGCGCCGAGCTCGGTCTGACGGTCGATCGTCTCGAGGAGATCTTCCGCGGCGTCAATACCGAACTGCCCGCGGTGCAAGAGGATCTGCGCAAGTTCGCGGACTTCTCCCAGACGTACTCGGACGCTGCGCCCGATCTGATCAACGCTCTCGACAATCTGCGGACCACGGGTAACACGGTGGTGCAGAAGCAGGACCAGTTGCGGACACTGCTGGCGTCGCTCACCGTGACATCGTCGGACACCGCAGCCTTCCTCGAAGCGAACTCGTCCTCGATCATCACGCTCGCTGCGGATTCGAAGGAAGCTCTCCAGCTTCTGGCCCAGTACTCTCCGACCTTCGGGTGCACGTTCAAGGGCTTCTCGGACACCGCTCCGGAAGCTGCCAAGATCCTGTCCACCGACGCGCCCAATCCTGGTGTGCGTGCGAGTATTCAGATCGTGAACCCCAAGGGTCGCTACCTGCCCAACCAGGACGAGCCACGGCTCGTCGACAACCGCGGCCCGGTTTGCTACGACAACGTCACCGAGCCCGGTCGTCCGTTCCCGCAGTACCCCGGCGGTTCGTACGGTGACGGTTCCTACCAGGTTCCTTCCCGCAATCCAGGTCCCGCCACCATGGAATTCCTGCCTGCACCTGAGGGCTCCGGACCTCAGTTGTTCTCGACCAACAACAGCGGTCCGGCTCAGCAGGCCGGCTACGCGGGCTCGAAACTCGAAGAGGATACGTTGAAGGTGATCTACGGACAGGCCAACGGTGTTGCGCCGGACGATGTTCCGGCGTGGACCACGATGGTCAGCGCTCCGGCATTCGCAGGTGCGGAGGTGAGCGTCCAATGAGAGGACTCGCAGCTCCGCTGACAAAGCTCATCATCTTCGTTGTGGTGACGGTCCTGGCGACAGGACTGCTGGCAGCCAGTATCGCCAATCTCGGCGGCGGTGGCGGCACCAAGTTCAACGCCGTCTTCTCCGACGTCACTTCGTTGAACGAGGGCGACGAGGTTCGCATTGCCGGTGTTCGTGTCGGCCAGGTCGAGAAGATTGCCATCGTCAACGACAACCAGGCCGAGGTCCAGTTCTCGGTATCCGACCGTGATTGGTTGCCGGCCAGTTCCATCGCCACCATCCGGTTCCGCAACCTGGTGGGGCAGCGGTACATCTCGCTCTCGCAGGGTGAAGGCAGCCAAGGCAAGAAGATCACCGGCGGCGATACCCTGCCGCTGTCTCAGACGCGCCCGGCAGTCAACCTCACGACACTCTTCAACGGCTTCAAGCCGCTGTTCACCACCCTGAGCGCGGACGACGTCAACAAGCTGTCGTACCAGATCATCCAGGTCTTCCAAGGCGAATCGGGCACCATCAGTGAGCTCGTGCGCAACACCGCGAGCCTGACCAACACCGTCGCGGACAAGGACGCGGTCATCGGCGCGGTGATCAAGAACCTCAACGACGTTCTCGACACCGTCAACGCGAACGACAAGAACCTCGATTCACTGATCGTCAACACCCAGCAACTCGTCACCGGGTTGGCCAACGAGCGTGGGGTGGTCGGTTCGGCCGTCACCTCACTCGCCGGCCTGACCGACGCGACGGCAGACCTGCTCGAGCCGACGCGGCCGTCGATTCAGGGCTCGATCACGGCACTCAACACGCTGGCGACCACACTCAATCGTCGGAGTGACGACGTCAACGCGGTGCTCGAGACCTTGCCGGTCAAGCTCGAGAAGCTCGCACGCGTAGCGAGCTACGGTTCCTGGTTCCAGTTCTATCTGTGCGGAATCGACATCGTTGCCGGTCCAGGACAGTCTGCCTCGCTGAATCTGCCCACCGGCCTGCCGACGGTCAATCAGCCGATTTACACCAACGCGGCCACGCGATGCACTCAAGACGGTATGAGGGAGTTGCAAGGTCGATGAGTAAACGTCGCAGTCCGGCAATGGCCGGAGCCATCGGTATCTTCGTGGTGCTGCTGGCCACTTTGTCCGCGTTCTTCCTCGATTCGCTTCCGTTCGTGGGAGCAGGCTCGTCCTACTCCGCCGAATTCTCCGAAGCCGCGGGTCTCAAGCCTGGTAACGAGGTTCGTATCGCCGGCGTGAAGGTCGGCAAGGTCACTTCCGTCGATCTCGACGGTGACCGTGTTCTCGTCGACTTCAAGGTCAGTGACGCGTGGGTGGGAGATCAAACCTCTGCGTCCATTCAGATCAAGACCATTCTGGGACAGAAGTACCTCGCCCTAGATCCGCGCGGAACCGACAACCTCGATCCCAAGGATCGGATTCCGCTCGAGCGCACCACCTCTCCGTACGACGTCGTTCAGGCCTTCTCGGCCGCGGCGGACACCGTCGGCGACATCGACACCGACCAGTTGGCGAAGAGCATGGAGACGTTGTCCCAGGCATTCTCCGAGACACCTGGCGATGTCCGCGCTTCGCTCGACGGCGTCAGTCGGCTGTCGCAGACGATCGCGAGCCGCGATCAGGACTTGCAGAAGCTCTTCGCCGCCACCGGGAAGACGTCGCAGATTCTTGCTGACCGCAACAAGGAATTCACCCAGCTGATCCGTGACGGCGGACTTTTGGTGCAGGAACTCAACAATCGCCAGCAAGCGATTTCGCAGCTGCTCACCGGAACTCAGCGCGTCTCTCAGCAGCTCACCGGTCTCGTTCGTGACAACGAGGCGGCAATCGGGCCGGCGCTGACGCAGCTCAACGGCGTCATCGACATCTTGAAGGCCAACAACGAGAACTTGGACAAGGCACTGAAGCTCTACGAACCCTTCATTCGCTTGTACGCCAACGTGGTCGGCAACGGCCGTTGGTTCGACCAGGTCGTCGTGAACCTCCTTCCGCCGGGTCTGCCGGACATTCCGGGCTACCGTGACCCCGTTCGTACGTTGGGAGGCAACTGATGGCTGATACTGCCGAAGCCGGAAGCGGCTCCAAGAAGCGCTCGGTCGCGATCATCGCCGCTGTTCTGATCGGGTTACTCGTAATCGGTGGCGCGCTGTGGTGGGTGTTCACTCGCGCCGGTACCACCAAGATCACCGCCTACTTCGACAAGTCGGTGGGTATCTACGACGGCTCCGACGTTCGTGTTCTCGGTGTCAAGGTCGGCACCGTCGAATCCGTCGAACCCCAGGGAGATCAGGTCAAGGTCGAGCTGCGTGTCGATCGTGGGATCGACATTCCCGCGGGTGCCAGTGCCGCTCAGATCACGCCGTCGGTGGTTGCCGACCGCTACATCCAGCTGACACCGGTCTTCACCGGCGGCGACAAGATGGCCAGCGGTGCAGTCATTCCGATCGAGAAGACGGCGACGCCCGTCGAGGTCGACCAGTTGTACTCCAGCATCGACGAACTCGCGTCGGCTCTCGGTCCTGAAGGTGCCAACAAGAACGGAGCACTGTCCGATTTCGTCGAGACAGGTGCGGCCAACCTCGAGGGCAACGGTGAAGCGTTGGGAGACAGCATCACCAACCTCTCGGATGCCGCACGGACGCTCAACGATTCGCGTGACAACATCTCGCTCACCATCAAGAACCTGGATACTTTTGTGGGCGCTCTCGCGGCCAACGATCAGCAGGTGCGCCAGTTCAACACGCAGTTGTCGGACCTGACCGGATTCCTGGCAGGTGAGCGCGACGATCTCGGTGCCGCTCTGAACCAGCTCTCGATTGCGCTCGGCGACGTCGCGAAGTTCGTGGCCGACAACCGCGATCAACTGGTCCAGACAACCGAAGGTCTCGTCGAACCGACACAGACATTGGCGAACAACAAGGAAGCACTGGCCAACACGCTCACCATGCTTCCGCTGGCGATCTCCAACTTGGTCAACTCGTACGACGCCGAATCAGGTGTGCTGGCTTCACGTCTGGCGTTCCCTGATCTTCAGAACCCGGCCGGCGTGCTCTGCAAGTTGATGGACCTCGGCAAGCTGTTGCCCGGTGATCCGCGGTTCGAGGCATTGGGAAGGCAGATGCAACCGGCTATCGACCAGTGCGCAAACGTCGCTGCGATGACCGACGCAGCCAATCAGGCTGCAGGCCTGAACCTTCCCTTCGGCATCCTTGCCGGTTCCGAACGACAGATGCAGGTAGTTCCGGGCACTGTGCCCGGCGTCGTGTCACCGCGACTGACCAGTGGAAACGGGGAGGGCGAGTGAAGCGTTCATTGATAGTCGGCGCCGGATTGTGCGCCGTCCTGATCTCGGCAACCGCCTGCTCGTCCGAGGGGATCTACGCTGTCCCGCTTCCCGGCGGTCCTGATGTGGGTTCCGATCCGATGCACTTGACCATTCAGTTCGACGACGTGCTCGACTTGGTTCCGCAGTCCGCTGTGAAGGTCGACGGCGTTCCCGTCGGTCGAGTCGACGACGTGTCGGTCGGACCGGACGGATGGACCGCGGACGTCGGAATCATCCTCGACTCGTCGGTTGATCTGCCCGCCAACGCAATTGCCGCGGTCGAGCAGACCAACCTGCTCGGCGAGAAGTTCATCCAGCTGTCGGCCCCGCCGTCCGGACCGGACTCTGCGAAGCTGGCCGACGGTGACCTCATTCCGCTGGATCGCACTCGCCACGCCACGGAGATCGAGCAGGTTCTCGGCGCATTGTCGCTGCTGCTGAACGGCGGCGGTGTGGGCCAGTTGCAGCCCATCGTCGAAGAACTCGGTGCCGCGTTCGACGGTCGCGAAGGCAAGACGAGAAGTCTTCTGGAGCAGGCGAACACACTCATCGGTGGACTCAACGAGCAGCGTGACGACATCACACGCGCCCTCGACGGCCTGGATGTGCTCTCGACTCGCGTCAACGATCAGAACGAGAAGATCGGGAAGATTCTCGAGGAACTCCCCGTTGCGACACAGGTTCTCAACGAGCAGCGTCCGCAGCTGACGCAGATGCTCGCTCAGGTGGATCGACTCGGAACAGTGGGAACCGACGTCCTCACACAGTCCAAGGACGATCTGATCGCTGATCTTCAGGCTCTGCGTCCGACGCTGCAGGCGCTCGCAGACTCCGGTGACGACTTCGTGGGGGCACTTCCGTTCCTTCCGACGTTCCCGTTCCCGGACGGTGTCGAGAAGATTGCACAGGGTGGTTCCGTCAACCTCTTCCTGAGTGTCGACCTGCAGATCGGCAATACACTCTCGGGTCTCGGTGTCGGGCAGGGAGAACCGGAATACCGCCAGCCCAAGTTCGGCAATCCCAAGCCGGTGGTCGACCCCTCCAACCCGTACTACAACGGCAACGGGCCGCGACCGGGGTGGCCGACAGTGTCACTGCTGCCGATCGCTCCGATCCTGCCGCAGGTTCCCGTTGTCGCCGGCCTTCCCGCCACAACAGCGGGTGACCCGGCAACGCCGGCGCCCGCGGCGAACCCACTCAACCCCATCCAGGGAATGCTGGAACAGTTCGGAATCGGCGGTGATGGACAGTGAGATCAGCTCTGGTCAGATGGCAGCTCGTCGGCTTTGTCGTGGTTGCGCTCCTGGGTCTCATCTACGTCGGCGCCAAGTACGTGCGCCTGGACAACCTCATGGGGTTCGGTCAGTACACGGTCAAGACCGAATTGGCCACGTCCGGTGGAATTTTCACCAACGCCGAGGTGACGTATCGCGGCGTGCCGGTCGGGCGAGTGGGCGACATGTCGTTGACCGAGGACGGAATTCAGGTCGACCTGAAGATCGACAACAGTGCTCCGGAGATTCCCGCGTCGGCCCGTGCCGTCGTGGCCAACCGCTCCGCCATCGGTGAGCAGTACGTCGACCTTCAGCCCGATACCGACCAGGGACCGTTTCTCGAGGACGGCTCGGTGATCGCGGTGGGGGACACCACAACTCCGATCCCGATCGAGGATGTGCTGACCAGTGCCAACGGCTTGGTCAAGTCCGTGCCCGTCGACGCGCTCCACACCGTCGCCGTCGAACTCGGTGCAGCGTTCAACGGGAAGGGCGAGGACATTCAGGTCCTGGCCGATTCGCTGTCCGGTCTCTCGCAGTCCGGGCTCGACACTCTGCCTCAGACGCTCGCGCTGATTCGGAACAGTGAGACGGTACTGACGACGCAGTCGGATCAGTCCTCCGCGATCAAGCAGTTCAGTACCGATCTCGATGCTGTCACGGCGCAGTTGCGGACCAGTGATCCGGACATCCGTCGCTTGATCGACAACGGCATCCCGGCCAGCGATCAGATCGGTGCCCTCATCAACGAGGCGGGCCCGAGCCTGACGACTGACCTGACCAATCTTGCCGCGACCACCAAGACGCTTGCGCCGCGAACGATCGCGCTGCAGCCGTTCCTGATCTTCCTTCCCGGTCTGGCCGCTGCCGCACCGACGGTTGCTCCCGGCGACGGAACGGTCCATCAGGGCTTGGTGCTGGAGACCAACAATCCGCTCTCGTGCACGGTGGGTTACGAAGGCACCATGGCGATCCTGGACGAGATGAAGCGTCAGAATCCCAATTTCGACGACACCCAGCAGGACTTCCCGCTCAACACCGCCGCGTCGTGTGAGACGCCGCTGGGCAGCGAGACGGGCGTCCGCAGTGCCAACCGCGTGGTGTACGCCGATCCCGACACGATCCAGCCTTGGGACTTCAAGCCGAAGGTCGATCCGGACAAGTTGAACCTCAACCCGATCGCGACGCAGTTGGCGCCGTTGCTCGGAGTGACACCGAAGTAGACCGATCCGAATGTGGTCGAGTTTGTGCAGTTCAGGCTACTGAGTTGTGGCAGTTGACGATTCGCGGCCAGAGGCTGGGCAAAACAGGTAAGTAGGGTAGTGAGTGTGATTCAGAGAAACAGTTCCCCGCAGTCCGGCGGGCCCGAGCAAGTGGAATCGGGAGCGCCGACAACCGGTAGACCGAAGGGGCTGACAGCGTCTCTGATTGCGGTCGGTGTCTTGCTTCTGGCGGCCGTGGTTGCGCTCGGTGTGTTCGGCGTCCCGTACGTTCGGGCGCTCACCACCGACCGCACCACCGCCGAGATGCGTGACGACGCGCTTATCGGTGCGCAGCAAGTCGCGATCAACCTCAACAACGCGGATTCGGCCAATCTCGACCAGTCGATCGAGAACATGCGTTCTTCGGTGACCGGTGACGAGATGACGACGTATCTGCAGACCGTTCAGGATTCCATCACAGACGAGTTGCGTAACTCGGGCTCGAAGGCTGACACCGAAGTCGTTCAGTCCGCGCTGACCGAGCTCAATACCGATGACCGGACCGCCACGGCACTGGTCGTCGTTCGAGTCACCACGACCCAGGGCAACCAGTTCGTCAAGAATCAGCTCGGCATGCGGCTGGGCATGGTCGAGGTCGACGGGGTCTGGAAGGCTCAGTCGGCTGATCCGATCGGCTCTCGGCTCGATCTCGGCTCCGGCACCCTGCCGGCCACCGACGGCTCCACGCCTGCTCCTGACGCAACGCCCGCACCCGGTTCGGGGACCGAGGCACCTGCCTCCGGTGCTCCCGCACCGACAACCGAGGGTGGTGATTCCGGTGGCCAGTAGTTCGTCGAACCTGCACACCGACATCCCTCGAAGGAGAAGCGCGTAATGCCACCCAAACGTCGTACCGGCGGACCGTCCTCCCCGCAGAACCGTCGGCCGAAGATCGCGGGAAGCGCTCGCTCGCTCAACGTCCCCGCGGGGACGTCCGATTCGGATCCGGTCGAGCCCACGATCGAACAGCCGGAAGAAGAAACACAGGAGGCTGTGAAGCCGGAGGTTGCGAAGCCGACGCTCACGAAGGCCGAGTCCGGAGAAATCGAGCCGCCGAAGACGGAAACCGACGCTCCGGAATCCACACCAGGCCCCGATCTGACCAAACCGGCGAAAACCGTCGCAGACGAGCCCAAGGCCCCTGCTACCCCGGAGACGGGCGCGGGGGAGTCGGCGACAACACCTACACAATCCAAGGCCGGTTGGCGCCTGGTCGCGATCCTGGGGGCCGCAGCGGTCATCGTCGCGATCCTCGCCGGCATCGCCTTCTTCAAAGTCGGCGCGAAGACGGACGACATCGCCTGGGTGGACGAAGGCGCCACGGCTGAAGTTCTTCGTGTGACGCCGTCGGCGTTGGCTGCAGTCTTCACGTTTTCTCCCGACACCTTCGACGCCGATTTCGACAAGGGTGTCCAGGGCCTGAACCAGTCGATGCGCGATCAGCTGACGCAGTACAAGGACACGCAGAAGGCCGGCGTCGAACAAACCCAGACGGCAACGACCGCTGATGTCCCGCTGATCGGGATCACACGGCTCGAGAAGGACCGGGCGCAGTTGCTCGCCCAACTGAACGTCAGCTCGACGCAGAACGGTGTGGCGGCAGACTCTCGCTCCGGAATGGTCATCGTGAGTCTGGAGAAGCAGGACGGAAACTGGCTGATCTCGGAGATTCGCGACCAGTAGCTCGGAGATTCGCGACCAGTAGCACCTGCGCACCAGCGCGAAGATCTGGATCGACGCACGATGTCGGTCCAGATTTTTCGTATGTGACGCCGCTGCTGGCTACACTCCCGGTGGCAGTGTTCGAATGCGCGTCACGAATGTTCGAATGCTGCGACACGCGCTCTCGCCCTTGACGGAGCGGTCCGCAAGGTCCACTCTGATCGGTGAACATGCACGGACGAGTGATCGGCAGTCTCACGTCAGTATCTGAATTCGACCCTCAGTTACACCCGACTCGACATTTCCAGAGTAAGGGTGTACTTTTGGACGTTGCGCTGGCTGCCTCCTGTCCACCCCTCGTCTCAACCGCTGCGAAGTCAAGTACTTCTTGCTTTCTGCGACGGGTTTCGTTCGGGTTGTAACCAGCGAAATTCGAAGCAGATACAGCGGCGGTCGCAACAGCACGGAGCGGCCCGCGTGAGGTGCTGGAAGGACGCATCTTGGCAGTCTCTAGCCAGACCAAGGCAGTTTCCGGAATCCCCGGAGCCCCGAAGAGGGTTTCGTTCGCGAAAGTTCGCGAACCCCTCGAAGTTCCCGGGCTTCTTGACGTACAGACAGATTCGTTCGAGTGGCTGATCGGCGCGCAGAGTTGGCGTGAACGAGCAGCGGCACTCGGCGACAATGCAGTGTCCGGTGGTCTCGAGGACATCCTCGCGGAGCTTTCTCCGATCGAGGATTTCAACGGCACTATGTCGCTGTCCTTCTCCGACCCTCGATTCGACGAGGTCAAGGCCTCGACGGACGAGTGCAAAGACAAGGACATGACCTACGCGGCGCCGTTGTTCGTCACCGCGGAGTTCATCAACAACAACACTGGTGAGATCAAGAGCCAGACGGTCTTCATGGGAGATTTCCCGATGATGACCGACAAGGGCACCTTCATCATCAACGGCACCGAGCGTGTGGTCGTCTCGCAGCTCGTGCGTTCCCCCGGTGTGTACTTCGACATGAGCGTCGACAAGAGCACCGAGAAGGATCTGCACAGCGTCAAGGTGATCCCGGGTCGCGGCGCATGGCTCGAGTTCGACGTCGACAAGCGCGACACCGTTGGTGTCCGTATCGACCGCAAGCGTCGTCAGCCTGTCACCGTCCTGCTCAAGGCACTCGGCTGGACCACCGAGCAGATCACGGAGCGCTTCGGCTTCTCCGAGATCCTCATGGCCACGCTGGAGAAGGACAACACAGCCGGCACCGATGAGGCGTTGCTCGACATCTACCGCAAGCTGCGTCCGGGCGAGCCCCCCACCAAGGAGAGCGCGCAGACCCTGCTGGAGAACCTGTTCTTCAAGGACAAGCGCTACGACCTCGCTCGCGTGGGTCGTTACAAGATCAACAAGAAGCTCGGCCTGAACGCGGGTCAGCCGATCGTTGCATCCACGCTCACCGAAGAAGACATCGTCGCCACCGTCGAGTACCTCGTGCGTCTGCACGCAGGTGACACCTCGATGACGGCTCCGGGCGGCGTCGAGGTTCCCGTCGAGGTCGACGACATCGACCACTTCGGCAACCGTCGTCTGCGTACCGTCGGCGAGCTCATCCAGAACCAGATCCGCGTGGGCCTGTCCCGCATGGAGCGTGTGGTTCGTGAGCGCATGACCACACAGGACGTCGAGGCAATCACGCCTCAGACGCTGATCAACATCCGTCCCGTCGTCGCTGCGATCAGGGAGTTCTTCGGAACCTCCCAGCTGTCGCAGTTCATGGACCAGAACAACCCGCTGTCGGGGCTGACGCACAAGCGTCGTCTGTCCGCCCTCGGCCCGGGTGGTCTGTCCCGTGAGCGCGCCGGCCTCGAGGTTCGCGACGTTCACCCGTCGCACTACGGCCGCATGTGCCCGATCGAGACCCCGGAAGGCCCGAACATCGGCCTGATCGGTTCGCTGTCGGTCTACGCCCGCGTCAACCCGTTCGGTTTCATCGAGACCCCGTACCGTCGCGTCGTCGACGGACAGGTGACCGACGAGGTCGACTACCTGACCGCTGACGAAGAAGACCGCCACGTAGTCGCGCAGGCCAACTCGGCCATCGACCGCGAGGGTCGCTTCACCGACTCGAAGATTCTCGTCCGCCGTAAGGGTGGCGAGGTCGAGTTCGTCGCGTCCTCCGACATCGACTACATGGACGTTTCGCCGCGTCAGATGGTGTCCGTCGCAACCGCGATGATTCCGTTCCTCGAGCACGACGATGCAAACCGTGCCCTGATGGGCGCGAACATGCAGCGTCAGGCTGTCCCGCTGGTTCGCAGCGAGGCACCTCTCGTCGGTACCGGCATGGAGTTGCGTGCAGCTGTGGATGCCGGCGACGTCATCATCACCGAGAAGACCGGTGTCGTGGAGGAGATCTCCGCAGACTACGTCACGGTGATGGCTGACGACGGAAGCCGCAAGACGTACCGGATGCGCAAGTTCGCGCGTTCCAACCAGGGCACGTGCGCCAACCAGCGTCCGATCGTGGACGAGGGACAGCGTGTCGAGGCCGGCCAGGTTCTGGCCGACGGTCCTTGCACCGAGAACGGTGAGATGGCGCTGGGCAAGAACTTGCTCGTCGCGATCATGCCGTGGGAAGGCCACAACTACGAGGACGCGATCATTCTGTCGCAGCGTCTCGTGGAAGAGGACGTCCTGACCTCGATTCACATCGAGGAGCACGAGATCGATGCCCGCGACACCAAGCTCGGTGCCGAGGAAATCACTCGCGACATCCCGAACGTCTCCGACGAGGTCCTCGCCGACCTCGACGAGCGCGGCATCATCCGTATCGGTGCCGAGGTTCGTGACGGCGACGTGCTGGTCGGAAAGGTCACGCCGAAGGGCGAGACCGAGCTGACCCCCGAAGAGCGCCTCCTTCGCGCCATCTTCGGTGAGAAGGCTCGCGAGGTTCGTGACACGTCCCTCAAGGTTCCTCACGGTGAGACCGGCAAGGTCATCGGAATCCGCGTGTTCTCGCGTGACGAAGACGACGATCTGCCTCCCGGTGTCAACGAGCTGGTCCGCGTCTACGTGGCACAGAAGCGCAAGATCCAGGACGGTGACAAGCTCGCCGGCCGCCACGGTAACAAGGGCGTCATCGGCAAGATCCTGCCGCAGGAAGACATGCCGTTCCTCTCGGACGGCACGCCTGTCGACATCATCTTGAACACGCACGGCGTCCCGCGTCGTATGAACATCGGTCAGGTCTTGGAGACCCACCTCGGGTGGATCGGCAAGACCGGCTGGAACGTTCAGATCGCGTCCGACGGCTCTCGTCCCGACTGGGCTGCGACCCTGCCGGAAGAGATGCTGTCCGCTCCGGCCGACTCGAACATCGCCACCCCGGTGTTCGACGGTGCGAAGGAAGACGAGCTCACCGGTCTCCTCGGCGCGACGCTGCCGAACCGTGACGGCGAGCAGATGGTCGGACCCGACGGAAAGGCCACCTTGTTCGACGGCCGCTCCGGCGAGCCGTTCCCGTACCCGGTCTCGGTCGGTTACATGTACATCATCAAGCTGCACCACTTGGTCGACGACAAGATCCACGCTCGTTCGACCGGTCCGTACTCGATGATCACGCAGCAGCCTCTCGGCGGTAAGGCCCAGTTCGGTGGCCAGCGCTTCGGTGAGATGGAGTGCTGGGCGATGCAGGCCTACGGCGCGGCTTACACGCTGCAGGAACTGCTGACCATCAAGTCTGACGACGTGGTCGGTCGAGTCAAGGTGTACGAAGCCATCGTCAAGGGCGAGAACATCCCCGAACCCGGCATCCCCGAGTCGTTCAAGGTGCTCCTCAAGGAGCTCCAGTCGCTCTGCCTCAACGTGGAGGTGCTGTCCTCGGACGGCGCGGCCATCACGATGGCGGACGGCGACGACGAGGACTTGGAGCGGGCCGCAGCGAACCTGGGCATCAACCTGTCCAGGAACGAAGCTGCGACGGTCGACGACCTCGCGAACTAGGTTTCGGTCCCCGGGTTGCTCTTGAGAGAGCGGCCCGGGGGCGTAGTTCACATTTGAATTGGCAGTCAGGTTGCCGGGTGACCGGCAACCGTAACCCCAACGGGGAAAGGAAGTTACGTGCTCGACGTCAACTTCTTCGATGAACTCCGCATTGGCTTGGCCAGTGCAGAGGACATCCGCAATTGGTCCTACGGCGAGGTCAAGAAGCCGGAGACCATCAACTACCGCACGCTCAAGCCCGAGAAGGACGGCCTCTTCTGCGAGAAGATCTTCGGCCCCAC
>NZ_JASHKY010000065.1:0-1177 GCF_030056935.1 Rhodococcus sp. IEGM 1302
CGCGGGACCTGGGTGTACTACTGGGTTATTCCGGCTGCGCTGCAACAGCTTTCCGCCGTTCTGCTGGTAGAAGGTGCGAGCGTGAGTGCCGCGGACGCTTGCGCTGAGGTCACCGCATGAGCAACACCGCTGCCACCACCGAACACCCCGAAGTCGTCGGAAAACTCTCCACCCTCGACCGCTATCTGGCGGTCTGGATCGGCGTGGCCATGGTCGTCGGCCTGCTGGTTGGACGCTGGATCCCCGGTGTGAACACTGCCCTGGACAAGGTGCAGATCGACGGCATCTCGCTACCGATCGCCCTCGGTCTGCTGATCATGATGTACCCGGTCCTGGCGAAGGTCCGCTACGACCGCCTCGACACAGTCACCGGGGACAAGAAACTCCTCGCCGGCTCCCTGTTCCTGAACTGGGTTCTCGGCCCGGCGCTGATGTTCGCCCTCGCCTGGCTGTTTCTGCCTGACCTGCCGGAATACCGAACCGGTTTGATCATCGTCGGTCTCGCTCGGTGCATCGCGATGGTGATCATCTGGAACGACCTGGCCTGCGGAGACCGCGAAGCCGCCGCGGTGCTGGTCGCCATCAATTCGGTGTTCCAGGTGATCATGTTCGCCGTGCTCGGTTGGTTCTACCTCTCGGTCCTGCCCGGGTGGCTCGGCCTCGAACAGACCACCATCGACACCTCGCCCTGGCAGATTGCGAAATCGGTCCTGATCTTCCTCGGTATCCCGCTGCTGGCAGGTTTTCTGTCCCGCTTCTTCGGCGAACGCGCCAAAGGCCGCGACTGGTACGACAACAAGTTCATCCCCAAGATCAGCCCCTGGGCGCTCTACGGTCTGCTGTTCACCATCGTCGTGCTCTTCTCGATGCAGGGCGAACAGATCACCTCCCAGCCTTGGGATGTCGTCCGGATCGCGCTGCCCCTGCTCGCGTACTTCGCGCTCATGTGGGGCGGAGGCTACATCCTCGGCGCCGCAATCGGATTGGGCTATGAACGCACCACGACCCTGGCGTTCACCGCCGCGGGCAACAACTTCGAACTCGCGATCGCGGTAGCCATCGCCACCTACGGCGCCACCTCGGGGCAAGCTCTTGCCGGTGTCGTCGGCCCGCTGATCGAGGTACCGGTGCTCGTCGGGCTGGTCTATGTCTCCCTTGCTCTACGCAAACGCTTTGC
>NZ_JASHKY010000016.1:0-113124 GCF_030056935.1 Rhodococcus sp. IEGM 1302
ACCGCGACAACGCCACACACACCCGCGACTCCGGACCCACCCCCAACGAAATCAAAAACCGCGCAAAACGATTCACCCGAACATCGAACTCACCCCACGACAACACCACCCCACCACACACCAACCCCCCACCACCCACACCAGCAAACCGCCCATCCAACACATCCACCAACGTCAAACCCCCCACCACAACCCCCACACCATCCCAACCACCCACCACCAACCCACGCTCGGGCGCGCCCAAAATTTCCGTATCCCCTACTGGCACTGTCGGATCCGACACGACCGACCGGAGGAGGCGGACGAAACGCTCGCCGAACTCGGCGACTGTGGTGCGCTCGAAGATATCGGAGGCATAGGTGAAGGCGGCATCGAAACCCATGGGGACGCCGTCTTTGCCACGCTGCTCGGAGAGCGACAGTTGCAAGTCGAATTTGGCGACACCGACGTCGACTGGAACAACATCGACACCCAGTCCGGGTAGTTCGAGGTGGGGATCTGCGGTGTTCTGGAATTCCAACAGAACCTGGAAGAGCGGTGAGCGAGATGACGAACGCTCCGGCGCAACTGCATCGACGACTCGCTCGAACGGCACCTCGGCTTGTCCGAACGCTGCCAGATCGACTTCGCGAGTTCGTGAAAGGATCTCCTCGAAAGTCGCGGCGGTGTCAACGGTGATTCGCAGGACGACCGTGTTGACGAACATCCCGACCAGATCGTCGAGGACTTGCTCGGCGCGCCCTCCTACCGGAGTCCCGATCGCTATGTCCGGCGAGGCGCTCAGCCGTGCCAACAGAACCGCCAGCACTGCGTGCATCACCATGAACGGTGTCGTGTTGTGATTCCGAGCGAGTTCGAGGAGTTCACTGTGCACGTCTGCGGGCACCGAGAATCGGACCGATTCACCGCGCATGGATCGTTCCGCCGGTCTCGGTCGATCCAGCGGAAGGTCGATCACGTCAGGTAGACCGGCCAGGGTGGACGTCCAGTAGTCCAACTGCTTCGCCTCGAGCGTGTCCGGATCGTCGTCACTGCCGAGCAGTTCGATCTGCCATTGGCTGTAGTCGGCGTACTGCACAGGCAAAGGCGACCAGTCCGGTGCCCGTTTCGCAGCCCGCGCCGCGTAGGCGCGGGTCAGGTCGCGGGCCAGCGGCTCGAGGGATGCTCCGTCCGCCGAAATATGGTGAACCACCAGCGCAAGGACATGATCGTCCGGCGTGACCCGAAAAAGGGAGCCGCGCAGGGGCACGTTCGCGCTCACGTCGAACCCCTCGCGAGCGAGATCGGCGATGCGCCTGTCCAAGGCTTCCTCGTCCACGGATACTTCCCACGCAATCTTCGACGTCACGCGTTCCGAAGGCACTACTACCTGATGTGGGCCGTCGACCGACGCCGGGTAGACGGTACGGAGCGATTCATGCCGATCGACAACATCTCCTACCGCGCGCTGCATTGCAGCGACATCCAAGGCACCTGACAGTCGGACCACCATCGGAATGTTGTAGGCCGGGGACGACGTGTCGAACTGATTGACGAACCACAGGCGTCGTTGTGCCACAGACACCGGAATCTTGTCCCTGTACGAATGTGCCTGCAGGATTGGACGCTTCGAACGCGTGCGATCAACGCGGGATGACTTCGCATCCCGCACGTGGAGGGCCAGTGATTCGATCGTCGGTGCTTCGAACAAAGTCCGCACCCCGAAATCGATTGCTTCAGCGGCATTGACTAGTGCGATCACCTTTGTGGCGATCAGTGAGTTCCCACCCAGCTCGAAGAAGTCGTCACCCGCACCCACCGTCTCGACGCCTAGAACGTCGGCAAAAATCTCGGCCAGCAGTAGTTCTTCAGCGCCCTCGGGCGGTCGAAAGTTGTCCGACCGAGCATCGAACCGAGGTGCCGGTAAGGCAGCGCGATCGACCTTTCCCGCCGGAGTTACCGGCAACTCGTCGAGTAGAACAAATGCCGCTGGAACCATGTACGACGGAACACGGCTCGCGACGTACCGCGTCAGCTCGGCCGTCGAGAGCGCACTTCCGCCGGCAGGCACGACGTACGTGGTGATCATCGCTGTCCCGGAGGGAGCCGCACGCGCCACGGTGACTGCATTCTCGACCTGCGGACACGACCGCACGACGCTGTCGATTTCCCCGAGTTCGATACGAAATCCGCGAACTTTCACCTGGAAGTCACTACGACCGACGTACTCGAGTCCACGGCCACGGCGCCACCGCACCAAATCCCCCGTTCGATACATCCGCTGCCCGGGGAGGCCGAAGGGGTCTGCCACGAATCGTTCTGCGGTCAACGCGTACTTCCGGTGATATCCACGTGCGAGCGCGTCTCCCGAGATGTACAGCTCGCCCACAACACCGTCGGGGACGGGGTGCAATCGCTGATCGAGCACGATCTCCTCGAAGCCGCGGAGCGGACCGCCCACTGTGATGTCCTCCGACGACACCATCGGCTCGCCGATGTTCGACATGACGGTGGTCTCGGTCGGCCCGTACGCATTGCACAGCCGTCGGCCGGGAGCCCAGCGCTGCACGAGATCCGGCGGACAGGCCTCACCACCGACCACCACTTCGCCGAAGTCCGAAAGGCCCTCGGGCGAAACTGTTCCGAGCGCCGCAGTAGTGACAAAACCATGCGTGACACGCTGGGATTCGAGGAAGTGAGACAACTCGTCACCGCCGTAGATCGTGCTCGGCGCAATCACCATGGTCGCTCCGGCACCGAAAGCCAGCAGGTATTCGAAAATCGAGGCGTCGAAACTCGGGGTCGAGAAGTGCAATGTTCGCGCATCCTGGGTCGCACCGAACCGCGAACGCTGTTCGGCAGCAAGCGCTTCCAGTCCACGATGCGAGACCGTCACCCCCTTGGGGAGTCCGGTGGAACCCGAAGTGTAGATCACGTATGCAGGATTGTCGGGCCGGATCGGGTGCACCCGATCGACATCGGAGATGGAGCGCACGGACAACCGTGCAAGTCGGCCACGGAACTCAGCGTCGTCGATTGCTATCCAGGAAATCGAATCCGGCAAACGATGAAGTTCGGAAACGACCGTGAGCCCCAGTACGGCGCCGGAATCGGTCAGCATGAAGCGAACACGTTCACCCGGATAGGTCGGATCCACCGGCACGAATGCCGCGCCAGCTTTGGTCACCGCCAACATCGCGACAACCGATTCGATCGAACGCGTCATACCCAGCGCCACACTGTTTTCCGGACCGATGCCGCGGTCGATCAATTCTCGGGCCAACTTCGAGGAACGCTCGTCGAGTTCTCGATACGTCAACTCGGCATCGAGATACGACAGGGCCACGCCGTCGGGGTGTGTGCGCGCCGCACCGTCGAACAGTTCGGCCAGGGTGCGGTGCGAAGCGCGAGGGTCACTGCGTACAGGCTGCATCGCGGATCGCTCGTCGTCGGACAAGATGTCGATGTCGCCGACCATCATTGTCGGATCTGTGGTCACGGATTCCAGGACGCGCGCGAACCGCAAACCGAGGCCACGTACCGTCTCGGCGTCGAACAGGTCGGTGGCAAACGCGAGCGTCACCGTGATTCCGGACGGCGTACCCACCTCGTCGAAAGTCTCGACTGCAGACACTCCGAGATCGAAGCGGCCGAGGTCGGGAGGGTGCTCGTCAGCGCTGGCGACGGACTCGAACGTCACCTGTATCACCGGCGCATACGCAGGTACATCCTCCAACTCGAGCGACTCCGCCACCTGCTCGAGCCGTATCCCACTGTGCGGCAGCGCATTACTTCGGACCTCGACGACACTGCCCAAGAGTGCCGTGAAAGTCGTCACCAGATCGACGCGACTCCGGATGGCGACGATGTTCGCGTCGGATCCCGCGGGCGTACCGATCACAACATCCGAAGCACCGGACAACCGGCTCACCAGAAGAGCAAAGCTTGCATGTAAGACCGCACGAGTGTCCGTCCCGAGATCACTCGCCATCGCCGTGATCCGCGCGTGGGTGTCGGCGGCGATCTGGACCTCAACCCGTCCGTTCTCCAGCGATTGCGTTGCAGGTCTGGGCCGATCGAAGGGAAGTTGCAATAGTTCGGGCGCCCCGGTGAGCTCATGTCTCCAATATTCGAGGTGCCGCACTTCGCGTTGTCGTCGCTCGCCCTCCCGGGCCGTCGGGCCGTGAATGTCTGCCAGCTCGGCACCGGAATCAGACGCGATCAACTCTTCCAGCAAGCCGACAAAATTCCGGTGGTGCTCGCGTAAACCCGCCTCCTCGTATCGGATCGGGTTTGCCCGGAAGTCGACGCGCAGCCTGTCGCCGCTCGGATACACGTTGACCAGAAGGTCTTCCACCGGCCCGGAGGTGACGATGTGATACTCCCCAACCACCTCGCCCAACTGCACCTCCTGGCGAAACAGCATGACGTTGACCATGGGCCCGGCATATGAGTCTTCGCCTTCCAGACCGCTCGTCACGCCTGCGTCCCGACGGATGTCGTCGAGGCTGCAGCGCTGGTGCCGCAATGCACCCATGAGCTCATGTTGGACCTGGGCAAACAGTTCACCGACGGTGTCGACCGCTGCGACACGGATGAGCAGTGGCGTGACGTTCACCATCATGCCGCCCGAATCCCGCAGCACCGCCGTAGTCCGTCCGGACATCGGAACATGAATCTGGACAGTCTCTTTCGCCGTCATCCGCGCGAGGTACAACGCGAGCGCAGCGATGACCGGTGCAGCGTGGTTCTCGGATTCGTAGAGAAGGGCACAACTTCGGTCCGACATCAGTGTGCTTTCGAGTCGGCTCTCGGTTTGCGCGGGCCCAGAAGCCTCCGCCAGGCTGGATCCGGCGAGGGTGGTATTGCGCTCAGCCCAGTACTCCCGGTCGGCGGCGAATCGATCCGACATTCTGTACCGCTCGTCGATGTCGTACAGCGTCCGGAGTGTCGCCGCACGACTCGGCTGCGAGTCCTTTCTCGCCGCCGAGGCCGAGTACCGATGCGCAATGCGGTTCATCATGGTCATGGCACCGAAACCGTCGAGCGCAACATGATGGATGCGGCTGTACCACAGATAGTGCGCGTCACCGACGCGCAGCACAGCGGTCGCGACGATTCCGTCGACTGCCAGGTCGAGCTGCGTCCGGCAATCTCGGCGCATCCACCCGAGGGCATCCTCGATCGGATCGGGGGACCCACGGAGGTCGACAAGACGGACGGTGATCTCAGATGTCTCGTCCACGTACTGCATCGGTTGACCGTCGATCTCGATCACTTTGAGCAAAGGAGATTGAAACTCGTATGCCACCGCTCGCGTTTCGCGATCCAGCAGTTCGACGTCGAGTTCGCCGCGCAGCTCCACGTAGTGCGCTATCAGAATCGGGACTTCGGGATCGAATTGCTGAGCGAACCAGGTTGCCCGTTGGGCGGCCGAGAGCGGAAAGAGCGTCTCATCAGAAGGGTCGGTCCGACTTACCTCGAAGGGTTTCACAGCGCCCCGCCCCGCATGATCTCCGCGGCCGCCGAGTGCGTAGCCGCGTCCGAATCAACAGCGCGAAAGCAAGAGGCTGATCGCGCCTCTCAAGCAGTCGTACCCAGAATCGGCAAGCGCATGCACCGCCCCACCAGTCGATGTCACGTACGTATCGCTCATGTTTCGCGTGCCCGATATGTACTAAAAGTGTGAATGCGTCTCGTCACCTCGGTAATGTCCCACTCCGAGAAGACACATCCCCCGAGGGGAGCAGGCGCATGGACATCACCACCATTACCGACGTGATACGCCGACCACCGGATCGCCCAGGGGACGTGTGGCGTCCCGGCGACGCCTGGCTCGCGGGAGGAACGTGGCTGTTCTCAGCAGAACAACCCGACACGCGTCGACTGGTCGACCTCACCGCGCTCGGTTGGACACCACTGGAGGTCGGCCCGACTCATTTCGGTGTCGGAGCTACGTGCACCGTTGCCGAACTGTATGCGTTTGTCCCGCCGGACAATTGGCGTGCGAGTCCACTTATTCGCGTCAGCTGCGAGTACTTCCTCTCGTCTTTCAAGGTGTGGAATTCGGCCACCGTAGGCGGCAACATCTGCATGTCGCTTCCGGCCGGACCGATGATCACCCTGGCAGTTGCACTCGAGGCTTCGTTCACACTATGGGCTACCGACGGAAAAGTGAGGACCGTCGACGCGTGCGACTTCGTGACCGGTGACCACCAGAATGTCCTGGAGCCGGGCGAAGTCCTTCGGAGCATCGAGTTCCCGGTGCACGCACTCACCAAACGGCACGCCCACCGCCGCTTCAGTCTCACGCACCTCGGCCGTTCGACGATCTTCATGATCGCGACGCAGACTCCTGGCGCCGACGACTTTCACCTCACCATCACCGCCGGCACCACCCATCCGATCCGGCTGACGTTCGACACCATGCCGGACGAGCACTCTCTGCGACGAGCCGTCGACTCCATTTCGGCCGACATTTGGTTCGACGATCCCAACGGAACCCCAGACCACCGCCTCCACCTCGCCCGCCACTACGCCGACGAGCTCCGAAACGAACTCACGGGGAGCCAGTCATGAGCTACACGGTGAACGACCGGCAGTTCCACGAGGAGCCGTTCCCGGGACAGTGTCTCCGGACGTTTCTTCGGCACCTCGGACACCACGGGGTGAAGAAGGGGTGCGACGGCGGGGACTGCGGGGCGTGCACAGTGTGGCTCGACGGAACACCGATACACAGCTGCATCACGCCCGCCTTTCGCGCCGACGGTCGCGCGGTAACCACGATCGAGGGACTCGGCACGCCCGAAGATCTCCATCCGATTCAGCAGCAGTTCCGGGATGCACCCGGCTTTCAGTGTGGGTTCTGCACCGCCGGGATGATCATGACCTCGGCGGCGCTCACCGACGCGCAGAAAGAAGACTTGCCGCGAGCGCTCAAGGGAAACCTGTGCCGCTGCACCGGTTACCGATCCATCGAAGACGCGGTCAACGGTGTCGGTGCTATCGAAGTTGCCCTCCCGGGACAGGCCGTCGGAACCAGCGTCGGGGCGCCGGCGGCCACCGACGTGGTGACCGGCCGAGCCGAATACACTATGGACACCGCGATCGACGGCATGCTGCACCTGAAAGTGCTGCACTCGCCTCACGCACATGCCCGCGTCACCTCCATCGACACCACCGAGGCGCTCGCCGTCCCCGGTGTCCATCGCGTCTACACCTGGAAAGACGTGCCGCGCAAGCTCTTCACCACGGCAATTCATACCGACCACCTTGTCGATCCGGACGACACCTACATTCTCGACAACGTCGTGCGGTTCGTGGGTCAGCGTGTAGTGGCCGTCCTCGCCGACTCCGTCGTCGCTGCGGAAGAAGGCCGTCGGAAGGTGAAGGTCGATTACGAGATCCTGCCTTCCGTGTTCGATCCGGAAGAGGCCATGGCCGACGGCGCTCCAGCCCTGCACGGATCCGACGATCCCTTTGTTCGAGATCCCGAGCACAACATCCTGCTCGAACTTCACGGTCATGTGGGCGACGTCGAGGCCGGGTTCGCCGAGGCCGACGTCATCCACGAAGGCACCTACTTCTCGCCGCGGGTTCAGCACGCGCACCTCGAGACGCACGGTTCGATCTCCTGGATGGAAGACGGACGCCTTCACGTTCGCACAAGTTCGCAGTCCCCCTCCATCGCCAAGGTCAAACTCGCCCATCTCTTCGACCTCCGCCCGGATCAGCTACGCGTGTTCTGCAAACGCGTGGGCGGCGGGTTCGGAGGAAAACAGGAAGTGATCAGCGAGGATCTGGTGGCGCTCGCCACCCTCGACACCGGTCGTCCCGTCTGCCTCGAGTTCACCCGAGAAGAAGAGTTCACCACCGCGTCGCCGCGTCATCCGATGAAGCTCACGATCAAGCTCGGTGCCAAGTCTGACGGAACCCTCACGGCATTTCAGTACCGAAACATCTCGAACACCGGTGCGTACGGAAACCACGGTGGAGAGACACTCTTTGCCGGCGGCGCGGCGGTCTCGCTCTACCGCTGCGCCAACAAGAAGTTCGATGCGTATTCCGTGTACACCAACAATGTTCCGAGCGGCGCTCTACGTGGGTACGGGATGACGCAACCGGCCTTTGCCGTGGAATCGGCCATGACCGAATTGGCCATCGCGCTGGACATGGATCCGCTCGAACTGCGTCGACGCAATATCGTCCGACCGGGCGATTCGCTCGTCGCACTCGAAGACGGCCCAGACGACGTGATCTTCACCGAAGACGGACTGGGACAATGCATAGATCTGATCGACGCCGCGTTGAAGCGCCAACCGGTTCCCTCGCTCGGAGACGATTGGCTGATCGGCACCGGTACCGCCAGTTCACTACACGAGACCGCGCCACCCACCGAGCACATTTCCGAGGCTTGGCTCACCCTCGGCGAAGACTGTGTATACGAACTTGCCATCGGCACAGTCGAATTCGGTGAGGGAACTTCTACCGCCCACGTGCAGATCGCCGCGAATCAGCTGGGCACAACACCGTCACGTGTACGAATCATTCAGTCGGACACCGACCGAACCGGTTTCGACACAGGCGCTTTCGCCAGCGCCGGCCTGTTTGTCGCTGGGAACGCGGTACTTCGCGCGTCGAATGCGCTCCGCGATCGCCTACTTGCCTTCGCCGCGCACCACACCGGCGTGTCGATTGACCAGTGCTCGATGGACGACGACAAGATCGTCTGCGGTAGTACTCGATTAACACTGCAAGAGATACTCGAGGCCGCACGCCCGCGCGGGATCCGATTCACCGAGGCGCGGAAGGCATACGGATCTCCGCGCAGCGTGGTGTCCAACACTCATGGCTTCCGGATTGCCGTCCATCGCATCACCGGCGAGATCCGCATTCTCTACAGCGTCCAAGCCACCGACGTTGGGGTGATCATCAATCCGGCGCAGGTGCGGGGACAGATCGAAGGTGGCGTCGCCCAGGGCATCGGCTTCGCACTCACCGAGAACTTCCACGTAGACGCAAACGGCGCGATGATGAACCCGAATCTACGTAACTACCGGATCCCGACATATGCAGATATCCCACGCACGGAGGTGATCCTCGTCGAGTCATCAGACTCCGTCGGTCCTCTCCGCTCCAAGGGCATGGCGGAGTGCTGCATCAATCCGGTTGCCCCTGCATTGGCGAACGCACTGCAGGATGCAACCGGGTCACGATTCCGGTCGCTACCGCTCACCCCGGAACGCATCTACACAGGCCTGAACCGATGACCGCGCACACGTCGGCGGACAGCGCCGCGACGGTCATCATCGGCCAGCGAGTGCGTGCCGGACTGGAGAAAGAATTCGAGGTCTGGCAGAAAGATCTCAACCGGGCGGCCGCAGATTATGCAGGCTTCCTCGGGGCAGAAATCGCGGCTCCGACGCCCACCCAACCTGATTGGGTGATCGTGTACCGATTCGACTCCATCGCTCATGTTCAAGCGTGGATCAACAGCGCGACGAGGCAGGACTACCTCGACAGCGGTCGTCAGTTCTTCGACTGCCCGGCCACGCAGCAGGTAGTGAGCGGCGGGATCAGGCCTCCGGACCCACTGCTGACCGTCGTAGTGACGCACCGAGTCGGTGACGACAGCATCGACGAGTTCCTTGCCTGGCAGGATCGCCTTCGGGAGGTGGAGAGTGCTTTCGACGGATTCCGCGGCACCGAACTGTTTCGCCCCGTCGACGGTGTGCAGGATGAATGGACCCTGCTGTATCGCTTCGACAATGCTGCCCACCTCGATACGTGGCTGACTTCCCCTGAGCGACAACAACTCCTCGCCGAGGGCCGCAAGTTTCACGACTTCGAACTGCGAACCGTGGACAATTCGTTCGGCAGTTGGTTTGCCTTCGACGAGAACGGAAACGAGGCCCCTCCACCTTCGGAGACAAAAACCTCGATCGCGGTCTGGGTCGGTCTCTACCCGACTGTCGTCTTGCTTACTTTGGCGCTGTCACCGCTGAAGCTGCCACTCTGGCTCGGATTGTTGATCGGCAATCTGCTGTCGAGCTTCATCATGAGTTTCTTCACGATGCCGTACTACGTGAATCGACTCCTGCGCCGTTGGCTGCGTCCGCCTCCGGGGATTCCTGTCGCAAAAACCAACGCACAAGGGGTGGCAATCGTCGCTGCGGTGACCTTGTTCTGGGTTGTCGTCTTCTACCTCGTGACTACTCAGTTATGGTCGCTGCCCTGAACTCTCCGGAACACGAAATGCCAGCGCATGTAACGGGGCATGATTCTTCCCCGGTGCATACGCTGGCATTTTCAGTTTTGGCCGTTCAGGCGGCCGTCGGTGGGCCGTTCCCGCCGATCGGCTGTTGATACGGATCAACCGACATCGGTGGATAGAACACGGTTTTTCGGTCGGGTCCGATCTCCACCCGCCATTCCGTGTGGTGCATCGTCCGGCGGTGATGACCGCACAACAAGATCAGATTGTCGAGATCTGTTGGGCCACCATCGTTCCAGTGAACAATATGATGGGCATCGCACCACCCCGACGGAGTCCCGCACCCCGGAAACGCACACCCACCATCGCGAACCGCCAACGCCCGCCTTTGCGGAACCGTCGCCGTTCGCACTTCCTTACCGCAGTCGAGCGGAACACCACTCTCACCCAGGAGGATCCGGGTGACTGTGCAGTCGCACGCCAACATCCGGGCGGTGTCGATACTGATCGGGCCCACCCAATCCGTCCACGCGAAACCCAACTCCTCCGTGGACGGCAACAGGTCCTTCAAGGCTTTGAGGTCCGTCATGTCTTTCGCCGACGCAGTCACCGTGATGTGCGGTTTCACCCCGCCCTCGATCGGACCCAACCCCGCCCGCTCATACCGGCGCAACAACTCACAAAACCCGTCCGCCCGCCGCAATGCCGGAGTACGCGTGTCCTTCACGCCGTCCTTCTCCGGCGTCGGAGCCGACAGACTCGACAACAACGTGATCAACCGGGCCCCGTTCACAGCATCCAGATCACCCTTCACAGTTACTCTGCCGTACAGGCCTTTCGACGCGTAGAACTCGTTACGCTCCGAATCCTCACCCACCGGAACGCCGTCCTCACGCTTGCCGTACTGCTTCTCGATCCGCCGAATCGCCGCCCGCACCGCATCACAATCAGCAATGTTCTTCGACGCCAACCACAACAAGATCCCGCGAGCCTTGTCCACATCCGCCAGGGTCATGTTCTTCGGCGGATGCTGACAAAACGACGCCACCTGCCGCGCCTTCAACGCATCCACGTCACCACGATGAAACGCATCCGCCACAACAGGTTCGAGCATCAACAACCGCGCCAACCCGACCAGCAGACTGCACTCACCGATCTCCAGATTCGTCGAACCATGCAACCACTGCGCGATCGCCCGAAAACCCTTCCCACCGAGAACCTCACGGGAAAACATCTCCACGATCAGCAACACCATCCGCGACTGCAACTCGTGCCGGACACGCACCAGATCCAGAACCTCACCCTTGAGGCCCTCACCATCCAGCTGCCACGCTCCCCGACTGTCCATACCGAAAGTTTAATCGAACACACTTTCGATAACCAGAGACAAAACGGACAACTTCGAGAACAGGAAGGCTCGAGACCCGTTGATATGAAACTACTTTCAGTAACTCTCAAAACCGGATCATCGGCCGCCGAGTGGCAGAACTCCCCCGCCGACAGGATACGGAGGGAGCGTTCCCACAAGCGTCGGTGTCAATGTGGTCGCAGACGGATCGGCGCGACCCAGCGTAAGTTTCCGAACTTCGGCACCCGTTCCGTTGCTGCCACTTACGAGGAGGTCCGCGCCGGTGGTCGTGCTCGTCGTGGCCACTCCGACACCCGAACCTGGACCGGTGAACGGGTCGAAAGCTGCAACCTCCCGAAACGCCACGTCCGTCGAATGGTGATCTGGACTCTCGAGGTACATCTCGGGTGCACCGTCGAGCCTGGATCCACTCGAAAAGACGCGGATTGATCCTTCTCCTCCGAGCATGCCTGCCACTATCGACTTTGCTCCGCCCTCGGCGCCGGCCACCCAACCCGTCGACAGAGACACCCCGTCGCGGTAGCCCTGATCGAATGCCAAAAACTGCGACGTCATTACAGGACCAGCCGTATGACCTGCGTGTTCATCGGAGCCGCCCTGCGCAGCCGCCGTCGGTTCGTACAGGTCGTAGCGGAACGTCTTGATCAACGGCTCCTCGCCCGCACCCGGTGCGGTCACGATGCTCGCTCGACCGGAGTGACTGTCAACCATTCCGGTTGCGAACGTGACTCCGCTACTCGATCCCGGGTACGGCGAGAACGAACCGAATTCTGTGGGTGCGGACCTCTTGTCCGCCGGAAGGTCGGTGGAGTAGATCTTGACCTGCGACTCCATCCCTGGGCCTGATGCAACGATGATGTTGTCTGCCAGTGCATTTCCGTCGATGTCGACACCGCCGACGTTCACTCCACCGCGGAAACCCACATCGAAGGGGGCGAATCTTGCCAACTCGTCGGTGAACGGCACGCCGCCGACTGCGTTGTACGCCACCACTTCCGGAGCCGAGCCTGCACCTGTTCCAGCGACCAGATCAAGCACCATGTCTCCGTTCACGTCCGCCATCGCAACACTCGGGGTGCCTTCGAACGACGGGAAGGGCGTCACAGCAGTGATCAGTTTGTCGCCGTTGGCATCGAATATCTGCACCTTGGCGGGCACGCCGGCCGAACCAGGTATCGCGACGGCATATGTCGATACCTCGGGAATCACGTTGACAGTCGCCATCAAACCGTTGTCCTCGTGATTGAGTCGGTGGCAGTGAATCACAAAGGTTCCGGTGTACTCGGTGAACTTCGTTCGCAACGTCACTGACGCAGGCTCGAGAGCATTCTCATTCTCGTCAGTCACCGGAGCGGGCACGTTCACGTTGTCGATTCCCCAGGGCTGAACGCCCGTCGTGGTACCTGCGACGGGATCCACAACTTCCGTTACCTGGAAGTCGTTGACGTGAATATGCATCGGGTGTTCGTCGTTGTTGAGGTTCGTGATCTTCCATTCCTCAACGGAATTCAGTCGCGGTTGAATCAGCGGAATGTTGGGGAACGTGTTGTCGGCGAATTCGTAGGTGAAGGCCTTCGGATCGCTGTTGCTGGCCTTCTCGTTTCCGAACCCACCGGACACTGTGAGATTGCGGGTCACTTCGGGCGTCATCGCTGCGGTATCCACGAACGAGGTGTAGGTATCGAGCTTCTGTCCGAACTCGAAGGGAGTCGTCTTTCCTTCACCCTCGTCTGGCGTCGCACGGATCAACTGCTGAGTCGGGAACGTGAAGAATCCGTCCGCGTAACTGATCACCGACGGGTCGACGGTGACGGTTCCGAGTTCGGCGGGCGGATTGTCGGTACCGTTGTTGGTGTAGAGAATGCCTGGATTGCTCACCGGCTTTGCACCTTCGAGCGGTGGCATCTCCAGCACCAGATCGCCGGACTCCGGCATCGTCACTGCGATTGCGTATCGCGAGGCCGGCGGAATCACCAGCCTGGTTCCGTCCCCATCCACGGGTGGCCTGACCTCGTCGAACGGGTTTCCGTCCTGCCCTACGATGGCGAACTTCGGATGGGCGCCGGTTGCGGTTTCCGTCAACGTGACCGGCATGTAGGCAAAGTCGCTGATGTTGGCAAGCACCCAGATCTCGGTCTGCCCCGGCTTCAGTTTCAGCGACGGCTGGAACTGACCGTTCACGGTGTACTGCACATCGCGTTGGTTGTCCGGCAGTGAAGGATCGGCCGGTACAGTCGTCGATTCACCCACGAAGCTCTGCAGATTGCCTGGAACGAATTGATTCTGTCCACGATGATTGGCCGGGGACAACGGTCCGGTGTACCAGTTGGTGAAATACTGCGCGCCCTCGGTGGTGTCCGAGAAATTCACCGGAGCAAGGCTCGGACGGTACGTCCCGTCGGCTAGTTCCGTACCGGCGGGTGGCGTCAACGTACTGACGAATTGGGGCCAGTTCGCGTCGTTGAGCTGTCGGCCCTTTCCTTTGCGGTCGAATACGAAGTTGTACTGCAGTGCCATATCGCGAATCGGAACGTCGTTTGCCGTCACGACAGGCAGATTGCCGTCCGGCCGGCCGATTTCCAGTAGCCCGGCCAGGCCCATGTACGTCTGCTGCGCAGTGAGGGTGTGCCGGTGACTGTGATACCAGTACAGACCGTTCGGCATCGTCGCCGGAATCGCGTAGTCGTACACGTTTCCCTGGCCGGCTGGAATGTTGAGCAACACGTTGTCCGCATTGCCGTCCGGACTCACGTGCACTCCGTGCGTGTGCAGATTCAGCGGAGCCGACGTCAGCGCCGGCGGATAGATCGGCACGTCCCCGCCCGCCGGTGTGAATGCCGGATCGTAGAAGTCCTGGATCGTGAGATCCTGCAAATCGTTGTCGTAATGAATGATCAATCGCTCTCCGGGATTGACGCGGAGAGTCGGCGCCGGATAGACGTCACTCGCCGAGGTCGATCCGTCCGACGCCGTACCGCGGATGACCTCGTACCCGAAGAGCAGAAAATTCGACACGGGCGCCGAAGCGGTATCGAGCGGAATCACTCCCTGATGAGCGGACAAGCGCACCTCGAGAACACCATCTCGGCTACTCAGTTTCACCGGCTCCCGATAGTCGACTGCGGTTCCGCCAGAGCCGTAATTGCCGCCCACCTCGGGCGCCGATTCACCGGAGGTACACGCGGCCAACGCCATCGTCATGGACACCACTACTGCTGCGGCTAACGACTTTCCTCGCAGTGCGATCACTGGTTTCCCCGTTCCATGGTGGCGTGAGGTACGTCCGATCAGCGCTCACCAGCCTATCGAGAAAACATCGGCTGAACAGGATATTCACGACAAATCGCCCACCTAAGGCCTGCGTGAGTGCTGCACCTTGCAAGCAGTCTCAGCAAACCGATCAGAAATCGAGAAGCACAGCCACGGGACCCGCAATTACGTTGAAACACATGAACACACCACAGAAGTCCACTTCCGACCACACGTCGCCAATCCACACATCAGCAGGGAGCGCCCAGATGACCACCGCGAAATCCGTGATACTCGACGTTCCCGACCTCGCGGCAGCCGAAGCCTTCTACAACGCTCTCGGCGTCGGAGATCGAATCCAGCTACGCGAATCGAACGAACCGACAACAGGGTTTCGTGGGTACACCCTTTCGCTCGTCGTCTCCCAACCGAACATCGTCGACGCCTTCGTCGGCGCAGCACTCGCAGCCGGTGCCACCGCCTTGAAGCCTGTGAAGAAATCCCTCTGGGGATACGGCGGAGTCGTCCAGGCTCCAGACGGTTCGATCTGGAAGATCGCCACGTCGTCGAAGAAGAACGACGGGCCGGCCACCCGCACGATCGACAGCCTCGTGCTGCTGCTCGGCGCCGAAGACGTCAAGGCCAGCAAGCAGTTCTACCTCGACCGCGGACTCGAGGTGTCCAAGAGCTTCGGTCGCAAGTACGTCGAATTCACCAGTGCAGCAAACAATGTGACACTCGCACTGTATGGTCGCCGCGCTTTGGCAAAGGATGCCGGGGTTGCTCCGGAAGGCACCGGATCACACCGTCTGACCGTTGCCGGCACGTCTGAAACCTTCACAGACCCAGACGGTTTCGCCTGGGAAGCCGCCTGCGCTTGACATCAAGCACAGATCACCGGGAAGGCGGCCGGTATCAGACTTCGGAGTTGGCCGCGTCATGCGCCGGGTACGCATGCACCAAGGCAGTAGCGAGTTTGGGCACCGCGTGAGTGAGCGAATGCTCGGCGCTGTGTGCAATCGCATGAGCTTCGGCAAGTGTTGCCCGGGGATCGATGTCGAGTTCTGCATCGGCATGCAGTCGGTGTCCGATCCACCGCATCTTCAGATCACGAACACCGAGGACTCCAGGTTCGTGCATCAATGCATGCTCTGCGTCGTCCACCAACTCAGGTTCGACGCCGTCCATCAACCTCCGGAAGACGTCTCGCGCTGCAGTCCTGAGCACCGCCACGATGGCAACGGTGATGACAAGGCCGATGATCGGATCTGCCAACGGGAAACCCAGCGCAACTCCCCCCGCCCCCAGAAGGACTGCGAGCGAAGTGAATCCGTCGGTCCGAGCATGCAATCCATCGGCCACCAGGGCCGCTGAACCGATTTGCCTGCCGACCCTGATCCGATACAACGCCACCAATTCGTTTCCGATGAAACCGATCAAACCTGCCGCCGCTACCCAACCGAGGTGCTCGATCTCGACCGGGTTGATCAATCGCCTCACCGCCTCGACACCGGCGATCACTGCCGACAGTGCGATCATGGCGAGCACGAACAGTCCGGCCAAATCCTCCGCACGCCCGAAACCATAGGTATAGCGCCTGGTCGCAGCGCGCCGACCGAGCGCGAAGGCAATCCAGAGTGGGACTGCCGTGAGCGCGTCGGAGAAGTTGTGAATGGTGTCCGCCAGCAGCGCCACCGAACCCGAGATCGCCACGATCGCGACCTGAGCAACTGCGGTGACTCCGAGCGCAACAAGACTGATCTTGACCGCCCGGATGCCGATTGCGCTCGATTCCAATGCGTCGTCGACACTGTCGGCAGCGTCGTGACTGTGCGGCGAGAACACTTCGCGGACTGCCGATCGAAATCCCTTCGGCCCGTGGCCATGGGTGTGGCCGTGGCCGTGGGACGTCTTGGGTTCGTGCGTCACGACGCACCTTCTTCTTGATCGGTCCGATCGACGTTCGCCGAGCGCTCCGGGTGTATCTCCCGAAGCTCACCTTCACTACGGTGATGCCCCGGCAATCCGGGTCCGGCATGCTCCGCATTGAAGACCGCGTCCGTAACCAGTTGGCGCACATGGTCGTTCTCCAGGCGATAGAACACCGTCGTACCATCGCGGCGGGTTCGTACCAACCTTGCCATGCGCAATTTCGCCAGGTGCTGCGACACCAAGGGCGCCGGCTTGCCGACGCGTTCCGCCAGTTCGTTCACCGAGCACTCGCGGTCGACCAATGCCCACAAGACCTGCACACGGGTTGCGTCGGCCAGCATGCGGAACACCTCGACGACGAGGTCGACTTGATCATCGGGAAGCTTGCGGCGACAAACACCACTATCTGCGTTCATACGTAGATAGTAGATCATGCTGGACGCCGAAGATGACCTCTCGTCGATTCACCAGTTGTGCAAAGCTTGGCGGCAGAGCCCTTCGCCACTCGCAGACCGGGAGACAACGATGAGTACCGACGATTGGAACGCAGGAATCATTGCGGAATTTCGGGAGAACGAGGGCAAGGTAGGCGGCCCCTTCGAAGGTGCGCCCATGGTGTTGGTCCACCACACAGGACGCAAATCCGGACGCGATTTCGTGAGTCCCATGATGTATCTGGCAGACGAGCAGGATCCGAAGACCATCTACGTTTTTGCATCCAAGGCCGGTGCCCCGACCAATCCAGACTGGTACTACAACCTCGTTGCCACCGACCAGGCAGAGGTCGAGATCGGCACCGAAACATACCCGGTCTCCGTCAGCGAAGTAACCGGCGAGAAGCGTGACCGCATCTACGACGAGCAGGCCAGTCGATACCCGGGATTTGCCGAATACGCGGAGAAGACCGCTGGGATCCGCACAATCCCGGTGGTAGCCCTGACTCGCGCGTAAATCCTGGTAGCACCTCCCAGTCGTTTCCATTCGGAAACGGCTGGGATCGTTTGTACGGAATCAGGTCGCTGAAGAGGCTTTGACCTCACCCTTCGCATGCCGTCCGAGCAGCACGTATCCTACCCAGGATCCGACAACCACTGTCGCCGCGAGCGCCTGTACAAGGCCTTCGATACTCGCCGGATAGAACACGCCGGTGATGTAGTGCGAGATGAATCCGGTGGACGGCAACTCCGCGATCCCGGCCATCCGGCGGGCCCAGTTCTCGAGATTGGTCAGCGGGCAGTCGTATCCGACCGCTATCGAACCGACTCCCCAGACGACTGCAAGAAGGTGGAAACCGATGGTACGACGCCACTTCCACGCCACGAATCCACCCAGCACCACATAGAGGACAAACCCGAAGTGAACGAACACCGTTACTACTTCGATGAGCCGATACACCATCGTCGTCTCCGCTCGTGGCGCGGAAGTCCCGCAACAACCAGACTAATCCGATGTTAGTCCTCGTAGAGGTGATCTACCCGGTGTATGCAGCGGTCGTGCGAGCCGCGGCGGCTGCAGCCGCATCCGGGTCGTCGCCCGATGCGATCGCAGCTTCGGCCCACAGTTCACTGCTTCCCGCGATGAATGCCTTGGCCTCGTCGCTCGCCGACCACTCGGGTGTCTCGAGTGGCGTCGCGATCCCCAGTTCCACGTGTCGAGCCAACCCGAGCAGTCCCATGTCCCACCCGACACCGACGGCACCTGGACCGTACTCGGCCCACCGATCCGGCACCACGTCCGCGGCGTGTGCGAAGTCGAACAGAATTGCACGACGGCGCTCCTTGGTTCGGGAAAACTTCAGCTCAGGCGCTGCTGTAGATGTACCGCTACCTCTTCTCCAGCGGCGCTCTTGCCGATCGCCTTACACAGCGCCACGCGCAGCGGAAGCCAGTGTGGACCGTCACCGGACGGCATCAGCGTCGCCTCGAAGGGATGCTCACCATCGAGGGTCCCGACCACCTTCACAGCGCGCCTGGTTCCCAGAAGTTCCGCCGAGCCGGGCACGGTCAAGAACGTTGCGAACGCACCGTCTTTCTCGATGGGAGCGGTGAACGAGTAATCGAGCGGTTGTGGAGTCTTGTCAGTGGCCATCTCGCGTCACTGCTGAGCAGCGAGCAGGACGTCGGTGTCGAAACACGTGTGAGTGCCGGTGTGGCACGCGGCGCCCTCCTGATCGACGATCAGCAAGACGGAATCGCCGTCACAGTCGAGGCGCACCTCGTGCACGTACTGGGTGTGCCCGGAGGTCTCTCCCTTGACCCAGTACTGCTGCCGCGAGCGCGAATAGTACGTCCCCTTACGGGTTTCCAGTGTTCGCGCGAGCGCTTCGTCGTCCATCCACGCGACCATCAGCACATCACCGGTCGACTTCTCCTGCGCAACCGCGCTGAACAGTCCGGCGTCGTTTCGCTTCAGCTTCGCCGCGATTGCGGGATCAAGACTCATATGACGTTTATACCTTCCACCTGTGACTTCCGTGGAATTCCCCTGCACGGCCGCCCTAGAATGGAAGTTCCTTCGCTTCTCGCTCTGGAAGAAGATCCGACATGAACCATCAACGTCATGACGGTCCGCACCCGGAGTACATCTGCCATCTCGCGAACCCGAGTACCGATCGCGTCCGAACCCGCCACGTCGTTCTCGGCATCGGCCCAGGTGCTACCAGCAAGAATGTACTCAGCTACGCACTGACGCTTGCCGCCAAGGAGGATTCAGCCCTCCACGTCGTTCACTGCATCACGTCCGAGGACCTACCTGTCGAAACCGACTCACCAGAATTCGAAACGCGTCTGCACGACGAGATGGTGTCGCAACGCGAGCAGACAACCTCGGCACTTGCCTCGCACGCCGACACCTGGACGTACGACTGCACCTATGGAGACCCGGCCGGTGTCATTCTCGCAACCGCGGACAAATACGACGCATTTACCATCGTGATCGGATCTCCGCGAAAAGGCGCTGCCTCCGCGGTGAGCCGACTGATGCACATCTCGGTCACTTCCCGACTGAACCGGCAGAACCGTTATCCCGTGATATCGGTTCCGACCGGAGTCAGCTCGGCAAGATAGCCGAACGCGGGACAAGCCCGCCTAGATGATCGAATAGTCCTCGAGCGGAAAGCGTTTCGCTTCGACGAACGCATTCCGTGTAGACGTGGGCCGCAGAATCGCAGCCTCGCCGTGCTGATTGAAGTAATAGCTTCGTGCAGTCTGGCAACTACCGCCGTAGAAGACGGAGTCCGCCAGGTTCTCGGTCATCCGGTCGAGAAACTCGGCGTTGGCAGTTTCGGTGACCTCGAATGTTTCCGCGCCGCGCCGTTTCACCTCGCCGAACAGTCGATCCATGTGCTGCATCTGGGATTCGATCGTCGTGAAGTAGGACAACCCGCTGTACGAGTACGGACTGGCGAGCGTGAGGAAATTGGGGAAATACGGAACCGCGACCCCTTCGTAGGCCTGGAAACGGTTGTCGCGCCACCACTTACCGAGGTTTCGTCCCTCTCGACCGATAACCTCGATGGCTGGAAAATTCACATCCCAGAGGTTGAATCCCGTTGCCAGCACCAAGGTGTCGATCTCGGTCTTGCGACCGTCGGCGGTGACGATTCCGTCGGCAGCGATGTGGTCGATCGGCGTCGTTTCGAGATGCACGTTGCCCTTGGTGAACGTACGGAAGTAGCTGTTGGAAAATGTGGGACGCTTGCACCCGAAGTCGTAGTCCGGTGTGAGTTGTTTGCGAAGGCTGGCGTCGCTGACCTGGGACCGCAGAAACGCACGTGATGCGGCCGCCGCACCCTTGTTCAACAGTTTGACCTGCTTGTAGTGCAGGACCGCGCTGACCATGATCATTTCTAGGATCGACGAACTGACAGCGCGCGCGATTCGCTGGGTGAGCGGAATACGCGAGAACAGCTTCTGCACTGCATTCGGAATGGGGACGTCGATCTTGGGAACCACCCAGATCGGGGTGCGTTGGTAGACGGTCAACTCTGCGGCCTGCCGCGCCACCTCGGGGATCAACTGCACAGCGGTGGCGCCGGTTCCGATGATTGCGGTCTTGGTGCCGGACAGATCGTAGGAATCGTCCCAGGCCGTGGTGTGGATGATCTTGCCGGCGAAGTCGTCGATACCGGAGATGTCGGGCCGATGCGGTTGCGAGAGGAAACCCGTCGCAGTCAGGAGGTACTTGGCAGTGATGTCCGGCGCGCCTTCGACGGATACGACCCAGTGCGAGGAATCCTCGTCCCAGCGGGCTCCGTTGACCACGGCACCGAACGTCATGTGCTTCCGCAGATCGTACTTGTCCGCGACGTGGTCGGCGTACTTCTTCAGTTCCGCGCCCGGTGCGAAAAGCCTGGACCAGTTCGGATTGGGCTCGAACGAATACGAGTAGGTGACCGACGCGATGTCGACAGCCAGACCGGGATAGCGGTTGACGTGCCAGGTTCCACCCAGATCGTCCTCGCGCTCGAGGATCGCCAGGTTGTTCAGGCCCAGCCGCTTGAGTTGAATGGCCGCACCCATTCCGCCGAAGCCCGCCCCCACTACTACTGCGTCGTACTGCACTGCCATCGGAGAATCCCTCTCGTGAACTGCACATCAGAAAAACTGCACATCAGAAACTGACACGTCATTCCGTTATTGAGAACGGTATCATTCCTGATGTGACGAAGGCCATGACCAGAGCGGAACGAAAAAAGGCGGAATTGCGCCGCGAGATCATCGACGCATCATTCGAGTGCTTCGCCCAGCGCGGCTATCACGCAACCGGAATTGCCGACATCGCAACAACTCTCGGAATCGGCCACGGGACCTTCTACCGGTACTTCGAGAACAAGCGCGACATCATCGATCACGTCATCGACGACCTCGTCGCAAAGATCATCAGCGCACTGGCCACCGAGAATGCTCCCGACGCCGCCAGCACACTGGACGAGTACCGCGCCCAAGTGGGACGGATCGCCGAGGCGCTCCCCCGCATCTTCTTCGACGACCCCCGCATCCCGCGGGTTCTGCTGTTCGAGACGACGGGCGTCGACGCCGATCTGACGGGCCGGATGCTCGATCTACTCGACCAGTCGGCATCGTTGACCGCGGCGTACCTGCACCACGGAGTCGAATGCGGCTATCTACGCGCCGACCTCGATGTCGACAACACTGCCCACGCCGTCAACGGCATGATGCTGGCAAGTGCGATTCAAGGATTGCGAGCCGGTTCGTCCGTCGACTGCACGGCGTTGAACCAAGCCATCAGCCGCCTCATGTTCGACGGAATCCGCGCCGAGAACGCCTAGCGAACGACGATTCCCTCGGCACGCATCGCATCCTTGACCTCCGGGATGCTCAGATCGCCGAAGTGGAAGACACTTGCTGCGAGAACTGCGTCTGCGCCCGCTTCGACAGCCGGGGCGAAGTGCTCGACCAGGCCGGCACCGCCACTGGCGATCACCGGTACGTGGACTGCCGCCCGGACAGCGCGGATCATCAGAAGGTCGAAGCCCGCTTTGGTGCCGTCGGCATCCATCGAGTTGAGCAGGATCTCCCCCACTCCCAACTCTGCACCACGCTCGGCCCACTCGACAGCGTCGATCCCGGTGCCGCGCTTGCCCCCGTGCGTCGTGACCTCCCACCCCGACGGTGTGTCCGGCTGCCCCTGGGGAACGGTGCGGGCATCGACCGAGAGGACGATGCACTGCGAGCCGAAACGCTCACTCAGTTCCTTCAGCAGTTCCGGGCGCGCAATCGCCGCGGTGTTGACGCTGACCTTGTCGGCACCGGCACGCAGCAGACGATCGACATCCGCGACCGTGCGCACTCCACCGCCGACGGTCAGAGGAATGAAAACCTGCTCGGCAGTGCGACTTACGACGTCGAGCATCGTGCCGCGATCCGACGTGGAGGCGGTCACGTCCAGGAAGGTCAGTTCGTCGGCGCCCTGAGCGTCGTACGCTGCCGCGAGTTCCACCGGATCTCCGGCGTCGCGAAGATTCTCGAAATTGACACCCTTGACCACTCGCCCGGCGTCGACGTCGAGGCACGGAATCACACGAACTGCGAGGGTCATGACTGTGGTCCTCCTGAGGACGAAGCGCGCGGATCACCGAGCGCGTTGAGGATATCGAGAATCTCACCGTGGATGCCCGGAGCGGCAGCGAGCACCGACTCCGATTCTACGGTCCACGGGCGGCCGGCCAGGTCGGTGACCACCCCGCCCGCACCGCGAACGAGCGCGACCCCGGCCGCGTTGTCCCACGCGTTGCGGCCGTAGACGATCGCACCGCCCAGGATGCCGGCCGCGGTGAAGGCCAGATCGACTCCGGTGGAACCGTGTATCCGGATCCGCGAGGACACCTTGCTGATCTCGGCGAGGAGGTCGAGACGGAAACTGCCGGGGATCCGCCCTCGACTATTGACGTTGAGCGCACCCAAGCCGACGATCGACGACGCCAGATCGGTTGGCTCCAGCGGCGGTACGGCGATTCCATTGACCAACAACGGACCGCCGGCGCGAGTCGCGTACGTGTGACCGATCAATGGAAGCCAGGTCAATCCGAGCACCGGGACACCGTCGTCGAGAAGCGCCAACAGCGTTCCGGCAGTGGGCAATCCGGCCGAGTAGTTGAAAGTACCGTCAACGGGGTCGAGAACCCAGACGAGCCCGGAACCGACGTCGGGACCGCCGAATTCCTCGCCGTGCACCTCGATGCCGGTCTGCTCGAACAACTCCGCGGTCAACCGCTTCTCGAGCGCAAGATCGACCTCGGTGGCAAAATCACCCCAGCCCTTGCGGACCGCACTCGGGGCGCCGACACCGGAGACGAACTGATCGTGGACGCCGTCGAGAAGCCGACCCGCAATCGCGAGAAGTTCGTCGAGGTCACGCGTCGGAGTCATCTGGAAAATCTATCCGGAAACTGCTGCCAGTGCTTCGGGGAGAGTGAAGCGACCGGCATACAATGCCTTGCCCACGATCGCGCCCTCGACACCCTGATCAACCAGGCTGGAAATGGCGAGTAGATCCTCGATGGTCGACACACCACCGGAGGCGACGACGTGCGCGTCGGTGACCGCGCAGACCTGGCTGAGAAGTTCGAGATTGGGACCGGTGAGTGTGCCGTCCTTGGAGACGTCGGTGACGACGTAACGAGTGCAGCCGTCACGGTCCAGACGCGCGAGGGTCTCCCACAGATCGCCGCCGTCGGTGACCCAGCCGCGACCACGGGTGCGGTACTGACCGTCGACGAGACGAACATCGAGGCCGACAGCGATCTTGTCGCCGTACTTGGCCAATGCACGCGCGCACCACTCGGGATCCTCGATAGCGGCAGTACCGAGATTCACGCGAGCACAGCCGGTGGCCAGTGCGGCTTCCAGGGAAGCGTCGTCGCGGATTCCACCGGACAGTTCCACCTTGACCGTCAGGTCGCCGATGACGCCGGCCAACAGTTCACTGTTGGACCCACGCCCGAAAGCAGCGTCGAGGTCGACAAGATGCACCCATTCGGCACCGTCGTTCTGCCACGCAAGAGCAGCGTCGCGGGGCGACCCGTAACCGGTCTCACTTCCCGCCTCTCCTTGCACGAGGCGAACAGCTTCACCGTTGACGACATCTACAGCAGGCAAAAGGACCAGGCTCACGTGCGGTAACCCTAGTAGGTCAGGACCTCGAACCGTCTTCCGGGTCACCGAACGCTTTTCGGGTCATCCGCTTGGATACGACGCCCATTGCCGCAATCGCAGCGGCGACCCCCACGAGACCGATCACGAGGCCGACGCCCGGCGATGGTTTGAGAACAACGATGACGACAGTTGCGACCGCCAGCGCAGCCACAGCGGCGCCGAGCGAGAACAACGCCAGACGGGCGAGGGAGAAATCGTCACCGCGGTTCGGTCCGGATCCCCCGGTCACAAACTCTGCACCCAGTTGCTCAGCAGCTCGGCGCCTGCGTCACCGGATTTCTCGGGGTGGAACTGCGTTGCCGACAACGCACCGTTCTCGACGGCAGCGAGGAACTTTCCGCCGTGATCGGCCCATGTCAGCTTCGGGGGTGCAATGTGCTCGGACGGCGCGAGCTCCCAACTCTGCACACCGTAGGAGTGGACGAAGTAGAAGCGGGTATCGGCGTCTATGCCCTTGAACAGGGTGCTGGACTCCGGAGCCTCCACGGTGTTCCAGCCCATGTGCGGCAGGACCTCTGCTTGCAGCCTCTCGACGGTGCCGGGCCATTCGCCACAGCCCTCCGCCTCGACACCGAATTCGACTCCCCGGTCGAACAGAATCTGCATGCCGACGCAGATGCCCAGCACCGGTCGGCCACCGGCCAGGCGTCTGCCGATGATTCGGTCACCCTGCACTGCACGCAGACCTTCCATGCAGGCCGCGAACGCGCCGACGCCGGGCACCACGAGACCGTCGGCCGCCAGTGCAACCTTCATGTCGTTGGTCACCTCCACCTGCGCCCCGGTGCGCGCCAGTGCGCGAGTAGCCGAATGCAGGTTGCCGGAGCCGTAATCGAGTACAGCAATCGTGGAAGCGCTCATGCCCCAACTCTATCGGGCAACCCTGCTGCCGATCACTTTGCCGCCCGCGGCCAGTGCCGGGAGCAGAGCGACAACGACCGCGGAGACCGCGAAGACCCACGCATAGCCAGCAGTCGTGGCCACGAATCCCAACGCCAGTGCACCGATTCCGGTGCCGGCGTCGTAGCCGATGTTCCAGATCGCGCTGGCGGATCCGAGTTGCCTCGGGCCGGCAGCCTGAAACGCCATGACCAAGGATTCGTTCTGCACCGCCCCGAACCCGAGCCCGAAAAGGACCGCCGCGCAGAACAAGACCGGCGTCGACCCGCCGTCGACGTTGATCGCGAACAGCACCAATCCGATGGTCGACGACGCCAATGCCGGCGCGAGTGTCCGACCACTGCCGAGACGATCGGCGATCAGGCCCGCCGAGTACCGGCCGATCAACATCGATCCACTGGCGGTCGCCAACACCACACCTGCAACGGCCGCGCGCTCCGAGATTGCGATCGGCAGTAGAGACGACAGCCCGCCGAACGAGGCGGACACGCACGCCAGAGCGAGCACCGGAACCAAGACGGCGAACACACTCAGTCGAACGGATTCCCCGGTCGGCTGGGCGAAGATCTTCGGCAACCCGGCAATGGCCACCAGCGCGAGCGCCGGGATCAGCGCACCGAGGACGAACACCGGTGTCGCCGACCACCGTTCCATGATCGCAAGCCCCAGCGGAAGCCCCGCCATTTGTGACGCTGCGATCGCGATTCCCTGAGCACCGGTGGCACGGCCCAGAATTCGTTTGGGCGCCAACTCCGCCACCAGTGCACTGCCGGCCACCGTCAGCATGCCGAAACCGATACCACGCACCGCGGAAACCGCCAGGACAGGGCCGGCGTCGGCCGAGATCAACAGCACCAACGACGGTGGGCCGAGGAGCAGACACCCGACCGCCAGCACGCGCCGGTAGCCCTGCGTCCGCAACAACCGAGGCACGAGCAGTTGCGTCAAGACCGTGGCCGCCATGAAGACACCGGTCACCGATCCGGCAAGCGCATCCGATCCGCCGGACTGCGCAACCAGCAACGGCACCACCGGCAACAGCAACGACCAGCCACCGAAAGCTGCTGCCGCCATGATCAGGACACCGATCATGCCCGGTGTGCGAAGCAACCCCGGCGATGGAGCAGGATCTTGCGTCTCAGATACAGTCACTTTTCGCGTCTCAGACACAGTCACTTTTCGCGTCACAGACGCAGTGCGCCCGCTACCGCCGCCAGAACCGCCAACGCCAGAAGGATTCCCGACGCAAGCTTGTTGACCTTGAACATCGAGTAGGCGCCGCCCACGGCAATACCCGCGCCGATGAACAGTAAGTAGGTGAAGAGGACGCTCACAGTGTGCCCTTCGTCGACGGCACGCCGCTCACGCGCGGATCCGGCTCGACCGCCTCACGCAGAGCTCGCGCAACGGCCTTGTACTCCGCCTCGGTGATGTGGTGCTGATCGCGGCCGTACAGAACCCGAACGTGCAGTGCGATACGTGCATTCAATGCGATCGACTCGAACACGTGGCGGTTGATCACCGCGTGATACGGAACGCCCGGGTACCCGCCGATGACGGAATGCACCATGTAGTCGGGCTCACCGGTGTGCACGCAGTACGGGCGACCGGAGACGTCGACCGACGCGTGCGCCAGCGTTTCGTCCATCGGGATGAAGGCGTCACCGAAACGACGGATGCCCTTCTTGTCGCCGAGAGCCTGGCCGAGTGCCTGGCCGAAAACGATCGCGGTGTCCTCGACGGTGTGGTGAGCGTCGATCTCGACGTCGCCCTTCGCCTTGACGTCGAGATCGAAGCTGGCGTGAGTACCCAACGCGTTGAGCATGTGGTCGAAGAACGGAACGCCGGTGGAGACGTCGACGATGCCGGTCCCGTCCAGATTCAGTTCGACGACGATGCTTGATTCCCGAGTTGTTCGTTCGATCCGCGCGATGCGATCGCTCATGCCGTCTCTCCTGAATTCGTGTCGACCAGCTGGGTGCCTGCGATTTCGTCACTGGCCTTGATGAACGCGTCGTTCTCGGCTTCGAGTCCCACGGTGGCCCGCAGATATCCGGGGATGCCGATGTCGCGGATGAGAACCCCGCGGTCGAGGTATTCCTTCCACGCCTGTGCACTGTCGGTGAACTGACCGAACAAGATGAAGTTCGCGTCACTGGGAATCACTCGGAAACCGGTGTCCGCCAGCGCCTTCGACACTCGATCGCGCTCGGCGGACAAGGCGTGCACACTGCCGAGGGTCTCGTCGGCGTGACGCAGGGCGGCACGTGCCGCCGCTTGCGTGACCACCGAGAGGTGATACGGCAAGCGCACCAACAACAGTGCGTCGATGAACGCGGGAGCGGCGGCGAGGTAGCCGAGTCGGCCACCGGCAAACGCGAAAGCCTTGCTCATGGTGCGGGTCACAACCAGCTTGGCCGGGAACTCGTCGATCAGCGTCATCGCGCTGGGGGCAGCGGAGAACTCCGCGTACGCCTCGTCGACGATCACGATGCCCGGCGCCACGTCGAGGATGCGTCGCAGTTCCGCAATGCCGACGCTGTGTCCGGTCGGGTTGTTGGGGCTGGTCACGAACACGACGTCGGGTCGGCGTTCCGCAATCACGGTGACGGCAGCATCCACGTCGAGTGCGAAGTCGTCCCGACGGAAGACCTCGACCCACTCGGTATCGGTACCGTCGGCGATGATCGGGTGCATCGAGTACGAAGGCACAAAACCCATCGCGCTACGTCCCGGACCTGCGAACGCCTGAAGAAGTTGCTGCAGAATCTCGTTCGATCCGTTTGCCGCCCACAGATTGTCGACGGTGACCGGTACACCTGTCTGCTTCGCCAGGTACGCCGCCAGATCCGTCCGCAACGCCACAGCGTCACGGTCGGGGTAGCGGTGCAGTTCCTTCGCGGCTTCGCGCACGGATTCGGCCACATCGTCGATGAGCGCCTGGGTCGGCGGATGCGGGTTCTCGTTCGTGTTGAGCTGAACCGGAACCGTCAACTGCGGTGCGCCGTACGCCGACTTTCCACGCAGGTTCTCGCGAATCGGCAGGGCGTCGACCGAAATCGACTCTCCAGGAGCACTACTCATCGCAGAGCCTCGAATCGCAGACGCACAGCCTCGCCGTGAGCCGGCAGATCCTCCGCATTGGCCAGCGTGATGACATGTCCGGCAACGTCTTTCAGTGCAGACTCGGAGTAGTCGATCACGTGGATTCCACGAAGGAACGTCTGCACACTCAGACCGGAGGAGTGGCGTGCACACCCGGCCGTCGGCAGAACGTGGTTGGAGCCGGCGCAGTAGTCGCCGAGACTGACCGGCGCCCACGGGCCGACGAACACGGCACCAGCGCTGGTGACCTGAGCTGCCACCCCGGTTGCATCCTCGGTCTGGATCTCGAGGTGCTCTGCCGCATACGCATTGACGACGCGCAGACCAGCGGAAACATCAGAAACGAGCACCGTGCCCGACTGGCTACCGGTCAGTGCCGTGGTGACGCGCTCGCGATGCTTGGTGATCTCGAGCTGCGCAGCCAGAGCCTTGTCGACCGCGTCGGCCAAGTCGACGCTGGTCGTGACAAGAACGCTGGCGGCCATCACGTCGTGCTCGGCCTGGCTGATGAGGTCGGCGGCAACGTGGACCGGGTCAGCGGTGTGGTCGGCGAGGATCGCGATCTCGGTGGGACCGGCTTCCGCGTCGATGCCGACCAGTCCGCGGCACAGACGCTTGGCGGCAGTGACATAGATGTTGCCGGGACCGGTGATGAGGTCGACCGGGACAAGCTCGGTTCCATCGGTGTCGGTTCCGCCGTAGGTAAGGAGGGCGACGCCCTGCCCGCCGCCGACGGCCCACACCTCGTCGACGCCGAGCATGGCTGCTGCGGCAAGGATGGTCGGGTGCGGCAATCCGCCGAAGTCGGCTTGGGGCGGCGAGGCGACAACAAGTGATCCGACGCCGGCCGTCTGAGCCGGCACGACGTTCATGACAACGCTGGACGGGTACACGGCATTGCCGCCGGGCACGTACAGCCCGACGCGCTCGACCGGAACCCAACGCTCGGTGACCGTGCCACCCGGAACGACCTCGGTGACGGTGTCCTTGCGACGCTGATCGGCGTGCACCTTGCGGGTGCGCTCGATCGCAACCTCGAGGGCTTCCTTGACTGCGGGGTCGAGTTCACGAAGTGCGCGCTCGAGCTCGGCCGCGGGTACACGAACCGAAGCCGGACGAACGCCGTCGAACTTCTCGCCGAATTCGAGGGCGGCTTCTGCCCCGCGATCACGGACGGCTTCGACCATCGGGCGAACCTGATGCAGTACCGCGTCCACATCCACTCCACCTCGGGGAAGCGCGGCGCGAAGTTCGGCCGTGGATGGGGTACGACCACGCAGGTCGGTGCGGGCAAGCATGAGAGTTCCTCTCGTACGCAAACGGGGTGCCTGTGCAAGCGGCAGCAAACCGGTCCGGCATCACAGGCCCTGAACAGCGCGCCTGAAACACAGAACTGATGTCAATTATCCAGGATAGGCGCACCCCGTTTTTCACCGGTCCACCTGCAACGCTCACTGCAGGTCCGGCGCCCGCCGCCGGGCGAGTTCGATCAGCTCGTCCCTTCGAGGTGTTGCCACCGAGATTTCACGGCCGTCATGCAGACGAAAGCGGACCCCGTCGCCGGGAGATGCGAGAATTACCCGCAAACCTGGGCCGGTCATTCGATAACCGATTCCGGAGCCCATCCCGATATGTACTGCAGTGGCAGACACAACTTCGTCCCACCGAAATACCTGACGCAGCCCCGGAGACAGCGCGATCGACACTCGTTCGACGTCTGTGGTGATGATCACGCGCACCTTCCACATGTACGCGGCCAACCCGAAGGACAGGACCGCGGACAACACGGCGCCGACGTAGCCCGCCGAGTCGCGATCCACGATTGCCGCGAACCCGCAGACAATTACCAGGACAATTCCGAGGACGACGCACAATGCGACCGCCGACCGCCGCAGTAGTGGGCTCAGGGGAATGGACTCGTGAAATTCGCGCACAGCACCCCCGCCTCGATCGCCGACAACCCCACCCCGAGGAATGACACCGGGAACACGACCATCCCATTACTCGCGCTTTTATAACAAACACGTCACGCACAGCTAGGGTCCAAAGTCGTGACAGACAGTGACGTGGCCACGACCGCACCTCCGGCCTTGCCGACCCCTCAGCGATCCAGCGGACCGAACCTAGCACGGATCGTTGCGATTGTCGCATCGATCCTCGGCATAGTTTTGTGCGGATCAGTGCCGTTCCTGCCGATCGAGCAGGACACCGCCGCCGTCAACTGGCCGCAGGCCGGGTCGACGACAAGCGTCGAGGCGCCATTGGTCTCGTACACACCGTTGCGCATGGAGTCATCGATTCCGTGCGCGTCGATCAGTGAGTTGGCTGCCACCGGCGGAACGCTCGTCTCGACTGCTCCCCCGGGTGCCGCCGATGCGCGCCGCTACGGATTTGTTGCCACTGTCTCCCCCGAATCCGCCGACGCTCCCGCTCGGGTCGACGTTGTCCTACGCGATCGAGTGTTGCTCTCGACACCCGTCGCTGATCTGCCGAGTGGATGCGCACTCACGCTCGCCGCCGAGCCGACCCGAACCACCTTCAGTGCCACCGGTTCCGAACCGCGCGTCATCGAGGGCGACAGCCGGCCACAGGTAGTCGGCGTCTTCAGCGACCTCGATTCGGCGGCAGCCGGTTTGAACGTCTCGATCGAGGCGGACTCTCGCTTCACGTCGAGCCCGTCGGTGATCAAGACTCTCGCCATGATTCTCGGGGCACTCACGGCTCTCGTGTCCCTCTTCGCGCTGCACCGCCTCGACAACCGCGACGGCCGGGGCACACGCAAATTTCTGCCCGCCCGATGGTGGAAGTTCACCGTCCTCGACGGGGTCGTCGTCGGAACTCTGGTGCTGTGGCACTTCATCGGCGCTACCACCACCGACGACGGCTACCAGTTCACGATGGCAAGAGCCTCCGAGCAATCGGGCTACATGTCCAACTACTTCCGGTGGTTCGCGGTCCCCGAAACCCCGTTCGGAACGCCGTATTACAACATCCTCGGACTCCTGGCCCACGTCAGCACCGCAAGCCCCTGGGTCCGTCTGCCTGCTCTGTTGGCAGGCATCATCACCTGGCTCGTCATCAGCCGGGAGGTTGCGCCTCGGCTGGGCGCCGCCATTCGCGGAAATCGACTCGCCCTCTGGACCGGCGCGCTTGTCTTCCTCGCATTCTGGCTTCCGTTCAACAACGGACTGCGCCCCGAACCGATCGTTGCCCTCGGCGTGCTGCTGACCTGGTGCTCGATCGAACGCGCCGTCGCGACGAGACGACTTCTGCCGGTCGCAGTCGCGATCCTGATCGCCGGATTCACCTTGACTGCCGGCCCTTCCGGCCTCATCTGCTTTGCCGCACTCATCGCCGGAATACGCCCGATCATGCGCATCATCATCGAACGTGCGCGCACCACCGGTTACGTCGCGGCTGTCGGGCCACTGCTAGCTGCCGGACTCTCGATTCTCATCCCCGCGTTCGGCGATCAAAGTCTGGCCGCCGTCATCGAGATGCAACGCGTCCACTCGATCTCACCGAATCAGCCCTGGTTCGACGAGTACCTCCGCTATCAGTACCTCTTCAACATCTCCGTCGACGGTTCCCTGACTCGCAGATTCGGTGTGTTCGTCATGGTTCTGTGCCTTGGCGTCTGCACCGCGATGATGCTGCGCAAGGGGGGCCGGATTCCCGGTTTGGCCGCCGGCCCGTCACGCCGCGTCGTGGGGCTGACGATCGGCGCACTGCCACTGCTGATGTTCTCGCCGACCAAGTGGACGCACCACTTCGGAATCTTTGCCGGACTCACCGCCGTTCTGGCGATGATGACGGCCGTCGCCGTGGGAACAAAACTCCTGCGCTCGCCGCGCAATCGGGCCCTCTTCGCGGCGGCCGTCCTGTTCCTCCTCGCGGTGGCATTCACCGGCAGCAACAGCTACTACTACGTGTCCAGCTACAGCGTTCCGTGGTGGGACAAGCCTGTGTCCATCAGCGGACTCGGCGCGAGCACCGTCCTCCTCGGGCTGACGGTGCTGATGCTCGGCGTCGCCGCGTGGTACTTCTTCCGTGAGCCGTACACCGCGGGGAAGGAACCATCCGCGAAGCACGCTCGACTGCTTGCCATCTCGCCACTGACGGTTGCCGCAGGTGCCATGGTCCTCTTCGAGGTGCTGTCCATGGCCAAGGGCGCGGTCACCCAGTACCCGGCCTATTCGGTGGGCCGTGCAAACGTCGACGCCGTTCTCGGCCAACATTGCGGTCTCGCCAACGACGTTCTGCTCGAGACCGATCCGAACGCCTCGATGCTGACGCCCCTCTCGGGCAGCGTCGCCACAGGACTGTCCGCCGGTGGGGCTACGGGATTCGATCCGAATGGCGTCGCTTCCGACCTTCGAGCAGACAAGGAAGCCACGGCTACCGGCGGCGCGAACACCGTCGACACCTCCGAGGACACCGCCGGCAACTCGGCCGGAACCGGCGGTGGCGCCGGACAGACCGGAGTCAACGGCAGTTCGGTCGCGTTGCCGTTCGGTCTCGACCCGGCGACAACACCCGTCATGGGTAGTTACGGTCAGCCCTCCCCCGGCACTCTGACCAGTGACTGGTACCAACTCCCCGACGTGGGCGAGAACGCCACGCGTGGCGACATCATCTCGATTGCCGCGGCTGGTCGTGTTCGGTCCGTCGACAAGGACGGAATCGTCACCTACGGCCAGAACGTCGAGGTCGAGTACGGCACAGCGCGTGGCGTCGACGATGCCGAAACAGACGCTGTCGAAACACTCGGAAAGATCGCGCCCCTCGACATCGGCCCGGCGCCGTCATGGCGGAACCTGCGTGTGCCGTTGGATCAGATTCCCGTCGAAGCCAACAGCATTCGACTGGTCGTCAGCGACTACGACAGCAAGCCCGACCAATGGGTGGCCGTCACCCCGCCGCGGGTTCCGAAGACCCAGAAGCTCAACGACGTCGTCGGTTCACAGGCGCCCGTCATGCTGGATTGGGCTGTCGGACTGGCATTCCCATGCCAACGCCCCTTCGATCATCGGGTCGGTATCGCCGAGGTCCCCGAGTATCGGATCCTTCCCGACCATTCCGGCGCGCTCGTGACCAGTGCCTGGCAGGACCACTACGGCGGTGGACCGTTGGGGTGGATCGATCTGCTCCTGACCGCGCAGACCATTCCGTCGTATCTCGACAACGACTGGGCTCGCGACTGGGGTTCGATCGAGAAGTACACACCGATCGATCCGAGTGCAGTACCTGCCCAGGTCGACGAAACGACCGTTCAGCGCTCCGGGACGTGGAACCCGGGATCGATGACCATGGTTTTCTGAGCGGAATTTCTGAGCGGCTGGGTCACTGAGTGACACGGTCCAGCCGCGGGCGGATCGGACGAAACGCCTGCGACTGGACACTTGTATGACTTAGTCTCCCAGGCATGGGAGCCCTGTCACGGTCTATCGCGCCTGCGCTGATGGCACTGACGTGCCTGCTCGGGGCGCTGACCCTTCCCGCTCACGCCTCGGCTGAGGTACCGGATGACTTCCTCTGGGGCGTTGCCACCTCCGGATTCCAATCGGAAGGTTCGTCGCCGGACAGCAACTGGTCTCGATACTCCGATTCCGGACGAACCCACGACAAGATCGGTGACTCGGTCGACTTCCGTCATCGCTACGCCGAGGACATCGACCGGGCGGCCGATCTGGGATCGAAGGTTTTCCGATTCGGCGTCGAGTGGGCGCGAGTTCAGCCCGCCGCCGGGAGCTGGAACGAGACCGAATTCGCCTACTACGACGACGTGGTAGCTCACATCCGCGCGCGGGGCATGACTCCGATGATCACGCTCGACCACTGGGTGTATCCGGGATGGGTTGTCGATCAAGGCGGCTGGACAAATCCGAAGACGGAAGCCGATTGGCTCGTCAACGCAGAGAAGGTAGTCGAGCGGTACTCCGGAATCGGGGCGCTGTGGATCACGATCAACGAGCCGACTGTGTACGTTCAGCGCGAATTGACCTACGGCGGAATCGCACTCACCCAGGCGCCGTCGATGTTCGACTCATTGGTCCGAGTCCACCGGGCGATCTACGACCGCATCCATGTTCTCGATCCCGGTGCCCGTGTAAGCAGTAATTTCTCCTTCATTCCCGGCGTGTCCGAGGCGATCGATTCGGTATTCACGGATCGAGTGCGCGACAAGCTCGACTTTCTCGGCATCGACTACTACTACGGTGTGGCCCTGAACAATCCGACTGCCGCGTACGCCGCACTCGACGAGTTCTACAACGTCACGCCGCAGCCCGAAGGCCTGTACGACGCATTGATGCGGTACTCGGGCAAGTACCCGGAACTCCCCCTCTACATCGTCGAGAACGGCATGCCCACCGACAACGGAGCGCCGCGTGCCGACGGATACACACGCGCGAATCACTTACGCGATCACATCTATTGGATGGAACGCGCCCGAGAAGACGGTGCCGACGTGATCGGCTACAACTACTGGTCCATCACCGACAACTACGAATGGGGTTCGTACCGACCTCGATTCGGCCTCTACACGGTCGATGTTCTCGGCGATCCCACTGCGGCGCGAATCCCGACCGACGGCGTCGACGCCTACCGCCGGATCATTCACGAGAACGGCGTCGGGGCCGACTACGTGCCCGTCATGGCCCCGGCTTTCTGCTCGCTCGTCGATCCTCCCCGCAGCTGTACGGCTACTCGATGAGGGCCGTTTTCCGAAATTCCTCCACTCCTCGTCGTTAGGATGTCCCATGCGAACACTGCGAAATATCGCCGGAACTGCCGCTGCCACCGCTGTCCTGATCCTGGTTGCCGGAGGCGCTGCGACGGCAGCCCCGAACCCGGCCGATTCACCCCGCGAGGCGCAAGCACGCGCCTACATCGACGCCCTCGTCTCCCATGACGTCTCCGATGTTCATTTCGCCCCGGATGCGACCCGCGTCGAAGCCGGACTCAAGACGGGGTTCTCCGGACCACAGATGTCCGCCGACCTCGAAAACGGCATCCAATACCGCGTTATCCAGGGCGTCCGAGACCTCGAGATGTCGGAGGCCGGGGACATCGTCTCGACCACCTACCTGCTGGACGCGGGAATCGGCGGCACTCGCCTCATGACCGTGGAGATTCGTGAAACCTTCGAAGTCCGTGACGGTCTCATCCACGACGTCGTCGCCGACATCATCCCGGTGTCTGTGTCGTGACGCGCGCCCGATAGCTACTGGGCGGTGCACCCGAGACTCGGGTGCACATCGCCGCGAAGGCAGCCGGCGTCGAGTATCCGAGTTCAGACGCAACGGCCGTCACACTGGCCCCGGCAGAAAGTTTCGGAAGCGCGTGAAGAATGCAGGCACGCTGCATCCACGACGACGCGCTCATCCCCGTTTCCGAGATCAGCAAGCGGTGCAGTGTTCGTTCACTGACGTGGAGTCGGTCAGCCCACCGCGTGGGCGAGTCATGGATCGACGGGGCTGCGAGATACTGCGCGCACAACGCCCGCAATCCCGGGTGCCGAGGCAGCGGGAGTTCCACAGGTAGGGGCGCAAGATCGCGAAGTTCGTGCAGGATCAGCTGAAGTACCGCGGCGCCGCGTCCGTGTGCGGGGAAGTCGTCCTCCACATTCAGCTCGACATCCACGTCGACTGCAGCGACAAGTAGCTCACGCAGGAGCGACGATACTGCGACGACTCGGCACCTGACCGGGAACCACGGCGCTGCGGACGATTCGATGTAGAGGCTTCGCGTGCTGACGCCGTCCATTGTCACGGCATGAGCGACACCGGCGGGAATCATGACCGCATTGGACGGCAGAACCGTCCACTCACCGTCTTCGGTTTCGACGTTCATCGCACCGTTCACAGCGAAGAGAAACTGGGCTCGCCGATGTTCGTGGGCCGCCAGCACGTGACCGGGTGGGTAGTCGGTTCCGATTGCGAGAACACCGCGGGGTGAGTGATCGACGTCGTTGATCGAGATGTTGCGCACCGGAGGAACCTACCGAGTCCGTGTCCGATTTACAATGGAGCGTGGCGAACCTTCGAATGTGCGCCAACGGAGAAATCGCTACCGTTCATCAAGTGCTTCACTACTCCCTCATCCTTCTCGCTTTCGGCGCCCTGACCGGAGTCACCACCGTTCTTTTCGGATTCGGTGGCGGGTTCGTCACTGTCCCAGTCGTTTACGCTGCATCGACGCTGAGGCCGGACGTCATCGATCCGATGCATGTCGCCGTCGCATCCTCGGCGGCCGTGATGGTGGTCAATTCACTCGGTGCCACAGTCGCATTCAGGAAGTCAGGACGGCTTCGGACGGAGTACATCAGACCTCTGATCGGCCCCGTCGCACTCGGAGCCGGGCTCGGAGCGGTTGCGGCGGGCCACGTAGACGACGGCGTCGTCCGGATTCTGTTTGTGCTCTACCTGCTGGTGACAATCCTGGACAGTCTTCTGCGACAAGGGTTTCTGACACCACCTGAACCTCGCGAACATCTTGACCGTCACGGCGTCCGCGCTGTCGGGATAGGCATCGGTGCCGTCGCAAGTTTCCTCGGAGTCGGCGGGAGCGTCATGACGGTTCCGATGATGCGACGCGGCGGAGTTCCGATGGCCGACGCCGCCGCGAGCGCCAACCCGTTGAGCTTGCCTGTCGCCGTCGTCGCGACTGCGGTGTATGCGGTCTCATCAGGGCACAGTTCAGCCTCGGATCTGTCGGCGGGCAGAGTCGGCGCTGTCGACCTTCTGGCCGTCTGTGCACTACTCGCCGGTTCCCTACCGGCGATCGCGCTGAGCCGACGAATCGTCGGTGCCATACCGGACCGAGTCCATGCCGCCGCCTACATCGCTCTACTCGGCGTCGTCACGGCAGTGATGGTGATTGCTTAGCGAACGGCGTATCGCAGATAGATGACGCCGCCGTCGAAGGTTTTCTCCTCGAGCAGTTGCAGATCAAGCCGGCTTTCCGGGAGAGCTCGCAATCCGCCACCGATACTGACCGGACACAGGAACAGTCTGACTTCATCGACCAAACCCGCCGCGAAAGCACTAACCGCAACCGTCGGTCCACCGATCGAGATATCTTGTACCGCTTCACTCTCGAGCAAACGGATGGAGTCTTCATCGAAGCTCGGGACAATCCTGGTACGTGCGGTCGACACCTCGTTCAGCGTCGTGGAGTACACGATCTTGTCGATTCCACGCCAGATCTGAGCGAACTCGGCGGTCGCCGCCTCGATACCGGCAAACTCGTCCGGAGCCGAAAGTCCTCCTGCCACCGAAGAACGCTCGAGATCCTCGGATGCCATTGTTTCCCAGGGAATCATCGTCTCGTACATCCGGCGCCCGAGCAGGTACGTGCCGACTCCCCTCTCGAGCTCGTTGACGAACGCATGGACCTGCGCGTCGGGAACCGCCCAGTCGAAGTTTCCTTGCTCATCAGCCACATACCCGTCGATCGAGCAGATCGCCGAGTAGATCAGGCTCACCATCGGTCCACGTGCAGCACGTTGTCGACCGGTTCACGGGCGGCGGGTTTGAACGTCTCGCCGGTGAAGTACGCCGTCGGGATGAGCGCAGCCTGATGGAATCCGGCCGGAATACCCAGCAGCTCGGCAACTTCCGCTTCACGCTGCAAATGCAATGTCGTCCACGCCGTACCGAGCCCACGTGCCCGCGCGGCCAGCGCGTAACTCCACGCAGCCGGGAGTAGCGAACCCCACAGGCCGGCTTGGTTCCCCTCCGGCAGCGTCTTGCCCGCCTTGATACACGGAATGAGAAGGACCGGCACCTCACCCATGTGCTCACCGAGCCACGCGACGCTGGTGCCCACGCGCTGTTGGATCGGCGCGCGATCGGGATCATCGGCGAAGAGTTTTGCCGCCGAACCGTGAGAGGCAAGGTACTCGTCGGTCACTTCCTTGTAGATCTGCCCGACTGCTGCACGCAGTGCCGGATCGGTCACCACCATCCACTGCCAGCCCTGGCGATTCGAACCGGAGGGCGCTTGCAGGGCGATCTGGAGGCATTCCTTCACCAGGTCCAACGGCACGGGACGGGTCAGATCCAGACGCTTTCGAACGGTCCGCGTTGTGGTCAGCAATTCGTCGGGTGTCAGGTCGAGTACGGGATACGACGTCATCTCCCGATCATTGCACTGTCGCGAGCAGCGAGCAGGACTGTCCGTCTACACTTTTCTGATCCCGTGCGTGCTCGTTGTCGGGAGTATTTCCCGATCAAAGGACTTTCGACATGAGTTGGCACGTCTGGTTGGCGTTCTTCGGAGCAAGTTGGGTGATCAGCCTGTCGCCGGGGGCCGGCGCCATTGCGTCGATGTCGTCGGGACTTGCCTACGGCTTGCGACGCGGATACTGGAACATCTTCCGGCTGCAGTTGGGATTGTTGCTGCAGATCGGAATTGTCGCGGCGGGGGTCGGTGCAATTCTCGCCAGTTCGACCGTGGCCTTTTCCTTGATCAAGTGGTTCGGTGTCGCATACCTCGTCTACCTGGGGATCAGGCAGTGGCGATCGGCGCCCACCGAGGTGGAGACCGACGAGGCAGCCGCGAGCAGTTCCGGTCCGATGATGATGCTTCGCGGATTTCTCGTGAACGCGAGCAATCCGAAGGCCGTCGTTTTCATGCTCGCAGTGCTCCCGCAGTTCCTGGACCCGTCGGCGCCGCTGCTGCCGCAGTATCTGATCATCGCCGCCACGATGTGCGCAGTCGACGTGATCGTGATGACCGGATACACCGGCCTGGCCGCCCGGGTGCTCACCTTGATGCGCTCCCCCAAACAGCAGCGAACCACCAATCGAGTGTTCGCCGGCCTGTTCTTCGGAGCCGCCGGCTTCCTCTCGAGCATCGGGCGTGCAGCGGCTTGATCGGTCACACGGCTCGAGAGATCACAGGCCCGCAATCAAGTTGACGACGGACGCCACGATCACCGAACCGAACAGGTACGACAGCAATGCGTGGCCGAGTGCCATCGCGCGCATGTCCGACGACTTCAAGTTGGTGTCGGAAATCGCGAAGCTCATCCCGACCGTGTACGCCACGTAGGCGAAATCGCTGTACCTCGGCGGTTCTTCCTGATTGAAATCGATTCCGCCGTCGGGGCCGGAGTAGTACAGCCGTGCATATCCGAGGGCGAAGAGCGTGTGTACCGCCAGCCACGAGATCACGACGCTGCCAACTGCAACCGATGCCGCCACTACTTGGTAGTGATGTCCGTCGGGTGCCGCCAGGAGCAGGAACGCGATACCGACCAGGCTCGCGACGGCGGCACCGAGAATCAGCAGGTGCGCGACGTTTCGGGCCGGCTCTTCGCGCGTTGCGTGGCTTGCGGTGAGCGTCGCGTCGAAGTGCCAGACCAGAATCCACGTCCACACCGTGAACACCATCGCCGCCACATCCCAGCCGATCAGAAACGCGAATCGGGGGTAGCCGACCAACGCCGTGACGACACCGGCGGCCACACCGAGCAGCAGACCCGTCGACACTCTCAGCGCCGGCCCGGCACCCAGGGCGCTCCGTGGAACCGGGTTGATCGGAAGGTCGTGCGGTCGATCGTTCACGGGCTCAGTCAACCACTGTTAGAAGTGAGACGGTGGTTACGTGACACGGCCACTCAGGCGTTGCACGCACCGACTATCGGCTTGCCATTGAATCTGTCCAGCACGTACTGCAATCCGACGCCGAAATCCGCTACGGCCGGCGCGAGGTGGTTGTTGCCGCTCCCCGGATTCACCGCAGGCAAGGTGTCGGTGAACAACGTCGCCTCGGCCCCGCGCCCGCACCAGTCCTGAACCAGGCGCCGGGTTTGCTCGTACGGGATGAAATCGTCGTTGAGCGCTCCGTTGACCAGAATCGGCGAGGCCGGGGTTCGCCACCCGATGCGTTGTTCCTCGATCACCTGTTGGATCTCCGGTACCGATTCCACCACGTCGGCGAGTGGTCGTCCGTCTGTGGTCCACGACGCCGTCGACTGCTTCCCGTACTTGGTTCGGGAATCGATGAGGCATTGCCCGGCGACGTCGGCGAGCACGGACCGGCCGTAGTCGTTGAGTCGAGATTCGATCGGCTCTCGGGCGGCGGGATAGCGGTCGAGGACGCCGTTGATCGTGTAACCGATCGCGGCCATCAGGCCGGTACCGTCGATATGACGCAGAACGCTTGCCAGGTCTGCCGGGGGCGCGCTCGCGTAACTCCCGACCAGATTCAACTCAGGCGCGTATTCGGGTGCCAGTTCGGTTGCAGCGGCAGTGGCGCCGCCGCCCTGCGAGTGGCCCCACAGCGCTATCGGATCGTCCTCTCCTGCCCGCGCGAGGGCTCGGGCAGCGCGCGCACCGTCCAACATCGCATGGGCTTCCTCGGCGCGATTGACGTAGGTATGGACGCCGGGTGTTCCGAGTCCGATGTAGTCGGTGACGAATACACGAACGCCCTGGGTGAGGAAAGCGAAAGCAAAAGCTGACTCGTAGTTGACACCGACACTGTCCACACCGGCACCGTAGTTCGACGGATTCCCGGGTTCCGCCAGGCGGAGCTGACCGGCAGTGGGAAACATCCTCGACGGCGCGCACTGATCACCTTGGCCCTGCGTACCCGGACCGATCACCACCGTCGGGCGGGGGCCCGCTCCTGACCACGGGGCAGCCGGCTCCAGGTACGAGCCCGACACAGCAACCTTGGATCCGTGGGTGTCGGTACTCGAATACAGGATCCGGGTCCCCACACCAGGCACTCCGCCGACGGCACCGGCCAGAGCCAGCGGTTCCGTCCGAATCACCGAACCCGGATCACCGACGTCGCCCGGAATCGCATCGTAGAAATCGTTCACAGGTTCGGCGTTCGACATCGGTGTGAACAACAGCGAGGTCGGCAACAGCGCTGATACCGCAACGGCCGAAATCGTCAGTGCCGCGAGGACAACCTTCCGGGTGCTCATGGAAATCCAACGTATAGGCCTCAGTCGACGCGCGGACCGGTTTCGATCTGCGGGACTTCAATCGATCGATACCAGTTGTCACGCGAGCGGGCCATGCCGCTGGCCCCCCGATCCCCTGGTTTCACGGCCAGAACCTGATGAATCGTAAGCCTGTGCGGCTCCTCGAAACCCAGGGCACTGGCAGCGAGATACAGCAACCAGGTACGCACCCGGGGAGCACCGACCTGTAAGACCGATGCGTCCCAGTTCTCACGAAGGTTCTGGACCCATGCGCGCAGTGTCAGTGCGTAATGCTCGCGCAACGCTTCGCTGTCACGCGTCTCGAAACCCGAAAGTTCCAGCGCATCAATGGTTTTACTCAAAGGAAGGATCTCACCGTCCGGGAAGATGTACCTGTCGATGAAGCTGGGACCGTCATCGACGTTGTCCGACAACGACTTCACCGCGGCGATGGCATGATTGAGCAGACGACCCTGCGGCACGAGCAGGTCGTAGAGTTTTGCCGTGTACACCGGCAAATTGACCAGGCCCACGTGCTCGGACATGCCGATGCTCGAAATCGCGTCGTAAGGGCCGTCGTCGACGTCGCGGTAGTCCTGCACCCGAATCTCGATGCGATCGGTCAAACCCGCGTCGGCAACTCGCCCCTTGGCGTATTCGACCTGCTCGTTGCTCAGCGAGACTCCGACGACGTCGACGCCGTAGTTCTGGGCGGCGTGTAATGCCATCGATCCCCAACCGCAGCCGACGTCGAGCAGTCGCATTCCCGGCTTCAGATCGAGCTTGCGGCAAATCAAGTCCAGCTTCGCGTACTGAGCAGCTTCGAGGGATTCGACACCTTCCGGCCAGTATCCGCACGAATAAACCATGCTCGGCCCGAGGAGCAGTTCGTAGAAGCGATTCCCGACGTCGTAGTGATGGGAGACAGTCGCCGAATCGCGTGATCTACTGTGCCGCTTGCCTCGCTTACTACGCATCTCGATCGCCGGGGGTGACGGTGGTGGACCCACCGCTCCCAAGCCGGCGAAAGTACCGGCGGCGCGAACAATCGAGCGCAGCGGCAACGTCGACAAACGTGACTCACCGAGCCGCGTGACCAGTTCCGGGACGTCGAGGAGCGCGAAGATGTCGCCGTCTACGTCCAGATCGCCGGAAACGTACGCCCTCGCCAGCCCTAATTCGTTGGGAGAGTAGAGGACCCGCCGTAGGGCACGCCGATTCCGGAAGTGAACCTGTGCGGCGGCGTCCGGTGGCCCTGCCTCCGAACCGTCCCAACATCGCACGCGAACCGGAAGCGGAACCCCGATCACTTCCTCGAACACCGTCAAAATCTTGGCCGCGGCACCAGTCACTGATCAACCCTCCGACAAAAGATGGTTAGCCGATGACAGAAAACTTACGCCCGATTCGCGAATCTTTCGCGCCATTTGTCCGAGTTTTGGACAGTGTTCATCGCGGTTTCGGTATTCATCGCCGAGTTCAGGGCTCCACCATTCCGGCGAGGAATTCCACCAGCAGTCTCTTCGTGACCTCACGTGGCAGCGATTCCACTGCCGCGAGGACGGCCGCCATGTCCAAGGGAGAATCGGAAGAGCCCCGAGGATCCAGCCCCGCCGACGTCAACGCTGCCGCGACGGCGTCACTGGGCAACGCAAGAACATCGGCGACGGTGACATCGCCACGTTCGAATGCTCCGGCCAACTCTGCCAGGGCCGGCGGCGCCTCGGCTGCCGCCGAGCCGCGAACGTCGTCGGCACCGAGGACGAGTGCGCTGGTCAACTCGCCGAGCACAGATTCCGTCACCGGGGTGACGGTGAGGTGGGTTGTTCGAGGCAACGTCGTCCCGTCAGGTTGCGTCGACGCCGGCTGCCCTTGAAGGACGAAGCCGCGAGCACCGACAGCGCTCACCCAGCGATGCGGATCCACTCGCCGTTCGAGCGGCACGGAATCGTCGGTAGCGACCGCGAACAGTGGTCCCACCGGCGAGCCCACGACGCGAAGACCCTCGATTGCCTCGACCGTGCCGATCAGTGCACGAGTGGCCCGCTGCGCCCGGGACACCAATTCGGCGTACCCGGATTGCCCGAGGACTTGCGAAATCGCCCAAGCACCGGCAAGAGCAGCAACGGATTTGGAACCGAGAAGCGTGGGATTGACCACCGGGTACCCCGGCCAGTCCGTGAGTCCGAAATACTGCTTGCGATGCAGATCTCGCCCTCGGTGCAGCAGGACCGAAACGCCTTTGGGCGAGTATCCGTACTTGTGGAAGTCGACGGACATGCTGGTGACCCCGGGCACCCGGAAATCCCAGGGTGGCAGATCACCCCACCACGGCAACGCAAGCCCACCGATGCAGGCGTCGACATGCAGTGGAATCGAATGTGCACGAGCAACTTCCGCGACATCGGCGATCGGGTCGAGCGCCGCGAACGGGTAGCTGGGCGCGGAGACGACGATCAAGACCGTGTCTTTCCGAACTGCCGTCGCAATATCTTGTGCGCCGACGCGCCCCGACGTGGGATCTACTGGTACCAGGATCAGTTCCAGTCCGAGCAGGTGAGCTGCCTTGTGGAAAGCGGCATGCGCGGTGGTCGGAAGAACCAGCGAACCCTCACCCGGCGGGAGCCCACGGAAGTCGCGAGCTGCCTTGACGGCCAACACACAACTCTCCGTTCCGCCGCTGGTGACATTGCCGACGACTACGCCTCCGGCGTCTGTATCTGCGGCTGGGTCTGAAGCTCCATGGAGGAACTCGCGTGCGAACGCAACCAACTCACGCTCCATCACCGCGGTGGACGGGAACACCGTCGGGTCGAGACCGTTGACCGGCTGAACCAATCGAGCTGCGTCCGCTGCCAACTCGTCGAGCGCTGCGAGGCCGCTGTCGTACACGTACGACAGAACCCGGCCTCCGTGCGTCGGAGCGTCCTGCTCGCGAAGCGAACGCAACCGACTCAAGATGTCGGCCGCCCTCTTCTCGAGGTTTGCGCTCTCGACGATCTTGCCCTGAAGTTCCTCGGCCCGAGTGGAACTCATCGTTCACCTTTCGTTCTCGTGAGTGGATTCTTGTTCGGTGCGGTAATTCCGCAATACGACCAGGCTGATCGCAACCAGGATCGCCGGCACGACCGAGAAGCCGAGGGCAATTCCGGTCAGCGCCGATTCCGGTTGCACGACAGTCTCGCCCGCAGTTTTCGAGACGAAGCCGGTCACCGCGAGTACACCCAAGAACACCGCGGGTCCCAGGGCAAGGCCTGCGGTTTCCGCGGCGGTCCAGATACCACTGAGCGAACCACCGCGTTGGCGCCCACCGATTCGCGCGTCGTCCTCGATGACGTCCGGAAGCATCGCCAGCGGGAACACCTGCATGCCGGCGTAGCCGACGCCGGCAAGCGCGACGGCACCGTAGATCCACGAACCCGCGTCGACAGCCGCAAGCGTCAACAACGCCGTGGCGACGACGAACAGAACCGAAGACACCACGTAACCGCGAAGCTTTCCGTACCGATGCGAGAACCGGTACCACAGCGGCATGACGACGAGAGCTGGTCCGACGAGTGCAACGAACAGACCGGTGAGCGCACCTTCGTTGCCCATCACATAGGTCGCCAGATATTGCGCACCCGCCAACATCACGGCGGTGGCAAGAGCTTGGAGCACGAAGACGCTGACCAGCAATCGGAACGCGCGGGTACGTCGTATCGCGTCGAACCCGTCCCGGTACTGCGAGAGCAACGAGCCGACCGGCGCGTCCGCGTGAGTCACCGTGTGGCGCGCGGCTCCGCGAACTGCCCAGATCATTGCCCCGCACATCAGCGCCGACACCCCGATCGCCATGACCAGATAACCGCGTGCTCCGCCTCCGGCAGCATCGCGGAGCTCGGGTCCGCCGGCGCCGATGACCAGAATTGTCAGGGCCAACACCGCAATTCGAACCGATACCAACCGAGTGCGCTCGTGGTAATCGCCGGTCAACTCGGTCGGCAACGCGATATATGGAACCTGAAAGAGGCTGTAGGCACTCGCCGCGAGCAGGAAGAAGACGAGCACCCACATCGCCCCGACTCCTGGGCCGGCCGACACCGGGGCCGAGAACGTGAGAATGAAGAGCAACGGCAGTCCCAGAGCGCCTGCGAGCATGAGTGGCACTCGCGTACCAGTTCGATGAGAGCTTCGGTCGCTGATCGACCCGATCAGCGGATCGATCAGGACGTCGGCGATTTTCGGGACAATGACCACAAGCGACGCGAGCGCCGCGGCAACGCCGAGCGTGTCGGTCAGGTAGTACGCCAGTACCAGACCTGGCAGAACACCGAATCCACCCGTACCGACACTTCCCGCTGCGTATCCGGCCACCACACCACGCGAAAGCCTGTCAGGCGATCTACCTTCACGAAGACGTACCGGTTTGTCTGTAGTCACCGTCCACACACTAATGTCACGACTCCGTACCGCGAGGGCAAAAGAATCCCGATGACCAGAAGTCGCTCACTCGGACGGGCCTGGCATGCCAGACTGTGACCCGATTCGCACACGAAACGAAGGTCTGAAGCCGATGGTTGACCCACTGCGAGAGATCTGGCCTCCGTACGGAGTCACGATCACGTGTGGGCCCGTCACCTTGCTCCCTGTGCGCGACGATCATTTCCCCGAACTCACTGCGCTGGTCCGAGCCGGCATTCACCCTGCCGAACAGATGCCGTTTCTCGTCCCCTGGACGGTGGGCACTCCCGACGAAGTGTCGCGAAGATTCATCCAATACCACTGGTCGGTCCGCGGAGCGATGACCATGACCGACTGGAAATTCGAAACAGCCATTGTCGTCGACGGAGAAATCGTCGGCTGCCAGGCGTTCGCCGCGACGGACTTTCCCAAAAGTCGTACCGGTGAAACCGGCTCGTGGATCGGACGCGGGTTCCAAGGCCGGGGTGTCGGCACTCTCGCCCGACAGGCAATCTGCGCATTCGCATTCGACTCTTTGGGTGCACGAAGCGTCGTGTCGTCGGCATTCACGGACAATCCCGCCTCGATCACGGTGTCCACCAAAGTCGGGTACCGCGCAGACGGCACAGTAGAGGAGTTGGCTGCCGACGGTCGCATGACCGTGCGTCGTCTCTTCACCCTCAGCCGCGAAGATTTTGTCGCACCGCCGTATCCCGTCGAAGTGACCGGCGTGCGCGCGTTCAAGACGATGCTCGGCATCGACTGAGCGAGCTCCCCGTGCACAGTGAGAACCGAGAGAGCAGCGACAACCGGAAGACCAGCGACAACCGGAAGACCAGTGACAACCGGTAGAACAGACACATGGAACCCTCCGACATGATGGCCGCAGTCACCTCGTCCATGCGCGACCGTACCGGGCGCACCCTCGAAGAATGGGTTGAGGCCGTACGGACGTCCGGGGTCGACCCGCTCGATCAGAACGAAGTGCGCAAGTGGCTGAAAGCAGAGCACGGTGTACCGCAGAATTCGCAGTGGGCAATTGCATTCGAGACTGCCGAACAGTCCGGATGGGTGGAGCCGACCGTCGAGCAATACATCGACCAGCAGTACAGCGGCCCGAAGGCAGCACTGCGGCCGATCTTCGATGCAGCCCGACGTCTGATCGAAGAACTCGGAACCGATGTTCGGGTCGAAGGCCGCGGAACCTACACGCCCTTCGTTCGCGCTCGCCAATTCGCCGCCATCGCAGCGGCCACCAAGGCCCTAGTCGACCTCGGACTACGTTTTGTCGAGGCCCCCGAATCCGAACTTCTTGTCCCGGCCAAAGCTCCCGGGCAGTCGACCCACAAGATCGGGCTCAGCAGCACCGCAAACGTGAACGACGAAGTCGGATTGCTGACAGCGATCGCGTATCAACAGAACGGCCGGTAGGTCACTCACTCACCGCCACGCAAACGCTCACCTGCAGGCTGCACGAAAGTCCCTGTTCTCCTTGTCGGAGAACAGGGACTTTCTTCACCGCGGGGGAAGGTCGCTGCGACGTGTCAGCTCAGGCCGAAGAGCGCGCCGATGATGGTCCGAGCAGCCTCGAAGAGCGCGTCGACGGACGGAACACCGATTTCAGAGCTGATGGAAAAAAGGGAACCCAACATACGATCCTCCGGAGATAGTTTCTGAATGGCTTACTGCCACAAGGGAAATGCTACAGATTCTACTTGCGGAACTGAAGCAAGGGGACCACGGGAGTGACAATTCCGGACCAAAGTCCCGGCCCGTTAGATCTACTGCACCCCAGTATGATTGCGATCCTTCGAATCCGAATCGACACCTTCGAGATAGCCGACGAGAACTTGGGCGACCTCCGCCAACACCTCAGTGCTCGACATTTCCGAGTGGGAGCAGTCGACCAGGTACGCCCGCAACGGCCCCACCAGTTCGGACCACCTTTCGACCAGGTGACGATGTTCAGGCAGATCATGCTGCGCCACAAACAGTTCCACTGACCCGAAATAGTGCCTCGGCGTGTGGTCCCGAACGATTCGCGACAGTTTTTCCACACGACCCACTACGGATTCGAGTACCGTATCGGAAAGGAAATCCATACCGGTCTGCCTTCGGATCTCTGTCGCAACGTCTGTGAAAGTCAGTGCTGCAGTTTCAGTTTCAACCTCGGATAGCCCGATCTGCGCGAACAGTTCGGAAGGTTTCGGAGCCGCTTGTACCGATGGCATCATCTCCGGTAACAGCGCGTCGAGCATGACAACCGAACCGACTAGATCGCCGGCCTCTTCGAGCTGGCTCGCCATCTCGAGCGCGATCGTTCCGCCGGCAGACCAACCCAGTAGATGGTATTCACCCGACGGCTGCACCGTCCGTACGGCATCGACGTACCCCGACGCCAACTCCGCCACCGTGCCTGGCAATTCACCTGCTCCCGTTGCCTGGATGCCGTACACCCGTCGACCCCGCAGCTGACCGACGAGTCCGGCGTAGCACCAGGCGATTCCGCTGACCGGATGCACACAGAACAACGGCGGCCGTTGGTCATCGGGGTCGCCGCCGAGCATGACGACCGTGTCCAGCGGATCCGAACGAAGCGAATCACCCTCGAAGACATCGGCATGAACGAGATCCATCCGAGAGGCAAGCTCCGCCACAGTTCGGTCGGTGAAAATCCATTGAACCGGGAATTCCCTGTTAAGGCTCTCACGCAAGCGCGTAGCCACTCGAACTGCACCCATCGATGTCCCGCCGAGCTCGAAGAAGTCGTCGTAGCGGCCGACCGATTTCGCGCCGGTCACGCCCTCGAATGCCTGTGCCACGTGACGTTCGGTATCCGAGATGGGTCGATCCACACTCGACCCCGGCTGCGGTGAAGGAGCAGGAAGTGCCGCTGCGTCTATCTTCCCCGAAGCGAGCAACGGTACCTCGCCCACTATCGTCACCGACGAAGGCAGCAGGTGCTTCGGCAGCAGGCCGGAGACGAACCCGCGAAGCTCCGATTCCGTCGCCGAACCGTTTTCCGCCAACGTCACATACGAACGGAGCTCAGCGGATCCGTACCCGTCGTCACAGACAACGGTTACCGAGAAGGCCACTGCTCCATGGCTTGACAGAGCCGCGTCGACCTCCGCCGGTTCCACGCGGACACCCCGCACCTTCACCTGCGCGTCGTTGCGACCCAGGTACTCGAGCGCTCGGTCGTGACGCCTACGACGCACGAGGTCACCCGTGCGATACATCCGGGTCCCCACCGCATGAGGATTGGCAACAAAGCGCTCGGACGTCAGAGCCGGGGAAGCGACGTACCCCCGTGCCACATTCTCACCGGCGAGGAACAGTTCTCCCGCAACGCCATCCGGAACCGGTCGGAGCCTCTGATCGAGAACAAATGCTGTCGTACCAGGGACTGGAGTGCCGACAGTGACGTCCGCGTCAGTGATCCGTGCGGAAATCGATGCCGCGATCGTTGATTCGGTCGGTCCGTATCCGTTGACGATGCGATGTCGGGGTGACCACGCCGACGCAAGGCGCGCAGAGAGCGGCTCCCCCATCGATTCGACGATCAACGGTTGCACTGCATCCGGATCGACTGTCGCCAGGACCGTCGGCGTCACGATCAGATGTGTTACGTCAGCGGCTATCAGCAGATTCGTGAGTTCTTCTCCCCCGTAGACGAAGTCGGGAGTCAGAATCAGCGTTCCACACCCTGCAGCCGCGAGAAGGATCTCGATCACCGACGCGTCGAAGGTCGACGACGCCAATTGCAGGACTCGGGGGCCACGCTCGAGCTCGGCGATCTCGGCGTGGGCGGTGCAGACGTTCATGATTCCGCGATGTGAAACCTCCACGCCCTTGGGTCTTCCCGTGGAACCCGACGTGTAGATGACGTAGGCGAGGTTGTCGGGGTGAGCCGGCGTTGCCGATACCTCGGCAGCGCCACCAGCAGTGCGGGATTCGTCCATCGCCACCCACTCGACGCACTCGGGCAAACTCTCGGATGCACCTCCAGCTGTCAAACCGACAACCGAACCGCATTCCTCGACCATCGTCTGCCGGCGCGCTGTCGGCAGCGCCGGATCGAGCGACAGCCACGCTGCGCCTGCACGCGCTACTGCCCACAACGCAACGATCCACAGATGCCCGCGCCCGAGCGCAACGGCCACCACGTCGTCGGGTCCGATTCCTCGGACCACCAACTCGCGTGTCCAGTGCGACGACTCCTCGTACAGGTCGCGGTAAGTCCAGCGTCTGCCGTTCTCTTCCAGCGCTACGCCGTCGGGCGCCTGACGCAGAGCGCGTTCGAAAATGTCGGCAATCGTCAGAGGTTCGACGTGGCGAGGATTCGCAGCAGTCAGCGCCGAGCGTTCGAGTCCGGACAGCAGTTCGATCTCCCCGATCACAATCTCGGGTTCCACGGTCACTGATTCGGCGATACGTCTCACCCGCTGCATGAGCAGTTCCGCGGTCGACTCGCGGAACTTGTCCGTCGCATACAGCAATCGAATAGTCAGACTGTCACCGGTGTCGACCAGGTCCCACGTCAAGTCGTAACCGGTCGACGCCCCTGCATTGTCGATGTCGAAGACGGTAATGCCGTCGATCTGCGGCAACTCCAGCGCTCGCCGGTACGCCAGCATGACCGTGAACAGCGGATGCTCGTTCATCCTGCGCGGCGGATCAACCTTCGCAACGACGTCGTCGAACGAGACGTCCGCGTTCGCCATTGCTTCCAGATCGACGCGGCGAACCTCGTCCAGAACAGCAGCGAAACGATCGGTGGAGTTGATTCTCGTGCGCAATGCGACAGTACCCACCATCATTCCGGCGACGCTCAGCAGCGCCGGATCGTTCCGCAGACTCACAGCTGCTCCCACCACGACGTCGTCCGTGACGCACTCGCGAGCGAGCAGCACGGCAATCACGCTGTGGACGACCATGAATACCGTGACGCCATGCGAACGAGCCAACGCCGACAACGCGTCGTAGGTGGCGCCGTCGAGGACTTCCGTCACCATCTCCTCGGATCGTGAAGACACGGGACTCCGGGGGTTGTCGACGGGTAGAGCCAACACATCCTCGACGCCACAAAGTGCGTCTGACCAGTAGTCGAGTTGCCGGTGGGCCATGCTGAGAGAATCCTCGGGGTCACCCAAGCTCTCTCTCGCCCAGAAACTGTAGTCGCCGTAGCTGATCTCCCCCGACGAGCGATCCCAGGGAAGACCTGCCGACCTGGCCTCGAAGGCTGCCACGAAATCGGTCAGGATCGGGCCCATCGACGCTCCGTCGATCGCGATGTGGTGAACAACGATGACCAGGACCGTCAGTCCTGCAGAGTCGACTCCTGCCTTTTCGGTGAACACACGCACACGGAACGGAACATCTCGTTCGAGATCGAACGGCACAGTCGCGAATGCCGAAGCGCTCGCACGGATATCGCCGACGTATACCGCAGTGAGATCGAATGCAACAGAGTCCATTTCAAGTTGTTGCGGACCGAATTCACCCGGAACACAGACAGTTCGCAATACGGCATGGTGATCGACGACGTCGCCGAGCGCGCTGCTCAAGACCGAACGATCGATGTCGTCTGCCAGGACCGCTGCAAACGTCAGGTTGTACGCAGTCGATTCCGGCTGAAGCTGATTGATCAGCCAGAGTCGTTGTTGCGAGGGCGCCAGCGGGGCCGGCTTGCCGGGATCACGTCGAGTCAGTTCGCGGCGTTTGCCATCGGACGCGCTCGCCGACAGCCACTGAGACATCGCTCGCGGCGACGGATTGTCGAAGACGGCGCGAACAGGCACATCTCGCGCGAAGATCGAGGCGAGTCGACCTGCCACCGCTGCCGCAGCCAACGAATCACCACCTGATTCGAACAGGTTGTGCAGAGCGCCGAAACTTCCGGACACGTGTTCCGACATGACAGCGGTGACGAGTTCCTCCGAAACCGTCACTGCTGCATCGGGCGCCTGGCTCTCGAACACATGGCGCCGCAACGCATCTGCGTCCAGTTTTCCGTTCGTCGTGAGCGGGATCGACTCCAATACGACCACGCGGCCGGGCATCAGATACGCAGGCAACATCGCGGCCAACTCGATTGTCAGCTGATCCGCCTCCACACCATCGCCGACCGCGCACGCAACGGCGATGTCGTCGACGAGGACAACCGCCGCAGCCTCGACGCCCGTGCACCGACGCAGAGCTGATTCGATTTCGGCGGGCTCGACGCGGATTCCTCGCACGCTCATCTGACGGTCGGAGCGTCCGACGAATCCGAGCCTGTCATCCGTGCGGCGATGAACCAGATCACCGGTCCGATAACGGCGGTGCCCGCCGGGTGCTGCGATGAACGACGTGGCGGTGCCGGCAGGATCTCCGGCATAGCCCATCGCAAGCCCGGGCCCGCTGACGTACAACTCACCGATCCCGGCCCACGGCACCGGACGCAGTCGCGTATCGAGCACCTCTGCACCGATTCCGGCGAGCGGGACTCCGATGGTGACCCGATGATCCACCTCGGCGACAGTGGTGACCACCGTGCATTCCGTCGGTCCGTACGCATTGAGCATTCGCGCGCGGCGACTCCACGCACGCGCGGTGGAAGGTGAGAGCACATCGCCACCGACTGCCACCACCTCGAGCGAATCGAACCGCTCTGGAGCCATCGTGTCGAGTACGGCTGGAGTGGACAACATGTGAGTGACGCCGCGTTCTGCGACGAATTCTTCGAGTGCCCTTCCGCCGAAAGCCTCCCGAGGAGCGACCGCCAAGGTAGCCCCGGCGCCGATCGCCAACATCATCTCGAGGATTGCTGCATCGAACGTCGGTTTGTAACCGTGCAGCACAACCGAGTCCGAGGTCACGCCGTACTTGCGGACAGCATCGTCGGTCAGCAGGCCCAGTCCTCGGTGGGTGACTGCAACGCCTTTCGGTTCACCGGTCGACCCGGACGTGTGAACAACGTACGCGACTGAATCCGGATACTGCCGACCGGGAACAGGGCTGCGATCGGAGAGGACTGTGCGCAGCTGCTTCAGACGTGCCGGTGGCAGGTCGGGGTCGATCGGCACGAATGCCGCTCCCGTTTTCGAGATCGCCAACATTCGGACCAGGTACGCGATAGTCCGCACCGCCGGAATCTCGTACACGGCACCCGGTCCTGCTCCCCGAGCCACCAGTTCCCAGGCTTGGGCATCCGAGGCAGAGTCGAGTTCGGCATACGTCACCGTGCGGTGTCCGTCGTCGAGAGCAATGTTGTTCGGGAATCGCGCCGCGGTGGCGGCGAAGATCTCGGTCAGTGTGCGGGACGAATCGACCTCGGCAGCAGTCCAACTGGGCGCCGCGCCCACCACGAGATCCGAAACGAGTACTGGTACATCCTCGGCAATCGAGGTGAGCACTCTCGACAGCTGTCGGGTAACCGCGTCGGCGCTCGAAGGATCGAATGCGCTCGCGGCATAGATGAGCGCTCCGGTCAATGAACCGTCGTCAGCGGGTGCGAGCGAGACATGCATGGGGAACTTCGTTGTCGCGGTCTCGATTTCGCGAGCCTCGATCGTGAGGCCGGAAACCTCCACGGCAGGGATCGCGAAGTTCTGCAGACCCAGCGCAATCTGGGGAGTTCGTCCACCGAGCAGCTCACCAACCAACTCGGCAGGAACAGAGCTGTTTTCGAACGCTGCCACATCAGCATCGAAAGCTGCACCCAACAGAAGATCGATCGGCACGTCCCCGTCGATCCGAAGGCGAAGAGGCACCGTATCCACGAACATGCCGACCACGCCGTCGAGCTGAGGCGCCCGCCGTCCGTCGACAGCTGTCGCGATCACGACATCGGGATTTCCACTCAGCTTGGCAAGCACCACCGACAACGCCGCATGAACCACCGCGAACAGCGAGACCTTCAATCGGTCGGCTCGCGCCTGCAGTGCCGAGGTGATGACGGCTGGTATCACGAAGTTCACTCGCTGCGCTATGGTATCCGGCCCGCCATCGGAGTGATCCACCGTCAGCGGAGACACAGATGTCACACCGTCCAGCGTTCGGCGCCAGAACTGCTCGACGCCAGGGGAAACGTCACGTGCTGCCTCCCACGCGGCAAAATCCCCGTACTGGATCGGCAACGGAGACCATTGCGAATCCAGTCCAGCTCGTCGCTTGCCGTACGCGGTCAGCAGGTCGCCGACCACCGTTCGCATCGACACCCCGTCGACTGCGATGTGATGAAAGCTCACTGCCAGAACGTGCCTGACCGGTGACACCTGGAGCAGCATCCAGCGCACCGGCAGGTCTGCCGCTACATCGAAACCACGCGAGCCGAACTCTCGCAGCAGCACCTCGACCTCGATGTCGGCGACCAGCCGCGTTTCCATTGTCACGGAGGTCGGAGGATCCACGACCTGAACCGGTGGAGTGCCCGGATACCGGGTTCTGAGGACATCATGACGACCGACAAGATCCGTTGCTGCCTGACGCAGCGCCGCCGCGTCGAGTTCACCGTCGATCTCGATGCAGATCGGCAGGTTGTACGCGCCGCTCGCCGTGTTCCGCTGATTCAGTACCCACATCGCACGCTGGTTTCGTGACAGGGGTGCGGGCGTGGGGTCGCGGCGCGGTTCCAGTCGGACAAGATCGGTCACCGAGTCGTTCTGCTCGAGCGAATCGAGCCGGGCTGCCAACGCCGCAACTGTTGGATGCTCGAATACGGTCCTGAGCGGAACAACCAGCCCCAGAGTACTACTCAAGAGCGAGGTAACCTCCGCGGCCGACAGCGAGTTGCCCCCGAGCGAGAAGAAGTCTGCGTCGCGGTCGTCCTCATTCCCACCGAGGACGGAACCAAAAGCTCCGGCTACAACACGTTCGGTGGCGGTGGCCGGCCCCTCGGCACGGGAAGCATCCAGTGTCGGAGACGGGAGACGGGCGAAGTCGACCTTGCCGTTCCGCATCGGAAGCTCGCCCTCGATGTCGACGATGGCATGCGGAACCATGTACGTCGGAAGGACTTCTGCGGCGGCAGCGCGAAGTTGACCAGTGTCAACTCTTTCGGCACCTGAACTTCTCACGTAGGCGACCAACAGAGGACTTCCACCTTCGGCCGACCGAACCCCGACGACACAGAAGTCGACGTTCGCGACAGACTGAATGACTGCCTCGATCTCACCCGGTTCGATCCGGACACCGTTGACCTTCACCTGCACGTCGGTTCGCCCGAGATAATGCAGGCGATACGTATTTCCCTCGGATTTGGGGCTTTCCGGCTTCCACATCACCAGGTCGCCCGTCCGGTACTTCCGGGCGCCTGAACCGGTTGCCACGAATCGTTCCGCAGTTCGGGCCGGTTGGCCGGCGTAACCGCGAGCGAGCATTCGACCCGAGAGATACAGTTCGCCGGCGACTCCCGGCGGCACCGGTTCGAGTCGATCATCGAGCACGACGGCGTCGACCCCGGCCAGTGGATACCCGATCGATCCGTCGTGAGTGTCACCCGACAGTTGTTCGATCGACAGTGGTTCGGTAGCAAGCGAATACATCGTCGACTCGGCAGGTCCGTATCCGTTGATGACTCGGCGTCCGGCTTGCCAGCGCTTCGCCAACGCGCCGCCGAGTCGCTCGCCCCCGAACATCACCGTGGAAAGGTCCGGCAGCGAAGGATCGCCGATCGAGGCGACGACAGTAGGTGTGGCGCACAGATGAGTAATTCGCTCGCGCCTCAGTGCTGATGCGAGTCCCGAGCCGAACAGTTCTTCGTTCTTCGCCAGAACGAGCGTGGCCCCGGACGCACTCGCGATGAGCACCTCGAGCAACGTCATGTCGAATCCTGGCGCTCCGCGATGGAATACGCGAGAACCTGGCCCAGCCGAGAATCGACCAGGCAGGTCTTCGGCGATCACACCGAGCCCGCCGTTGGTCACGACCACAGCCTTGGGGGTTCCGGTCGTTCCTGACGTGAAAACTACGTAGGCCGCCAGGTTCTCGGAATATTCGCGCACCGAGTCGGTGACTTTCTCACCACCAGCGTCTTCAGCACCAGCGTCTTCACCACCAGCGTTGCGGCCGCCGATCGCTCCGGTGCCCAGTGTTTCGAGGACATCGCGTACTCGCGCCTGCGGCTGTTCCGGGTCCGTCAATGCCGGAGCTGCACCGACCTTCGCGATTGCCCACAGTTGCACGATCGACGCAATCGACCGATCTGCAGTCCAAGCAGCGACCTGGTCGACTCCAACTCCCCGGGAGCGCAACTCGTCGGCTGCGACATCCGACTGGGCATCGAGTTCCCGGTAAGTCAGTGTGTTGCCCTCACCCTCGACCGCCACAGCGTCCGGGGCGGATTCGACGCCGAAGCGCAGCATGGAGGCAAGTGTCGTACCGGAAAGTCGAGATCGATCAGGCCGGTCGACCGCGCCGTGTGCGGGGACGAGAAGAGCTCGTTCCGCACTGTCCAACAGGTCGATTTGCCCTACGGCGACATTCGGGTCGACAGACACTTGATTCAGGAAGCGCTCGAACCGGCCCGCAAAGCTCGATACCGTCAGATCATCGAATAGATCAGCGTTGTAGACGAATTCGAGACCGAGTTCGCCCCCGACCCCCTCGTCCGTGACGTTGACCTGCAGATCGAAATTTGCGTGCCTGACTTCAGGAGCAATCTGTGTGATGTCCAGCCCTGGTATCGACCACGCGGCGGTCTCAGCAGTTCGGAACGAGAGCGCCACCTGGAACAACGGATGTCGCGAACGCGATCGCGGTGGGTCGATCAGATCGACCAGCGATTCGAAGGGCATCTCTGCGTGCGCGAACGCCGCTACGTCACGCTGACGAACCTGCTCGACCAACCGGCCGAACGAGTTCGACGGATCGACTTCGGTTCGAAGAACAATCGTGCCGGCAAACATGCCGACCAGCTCGTCGAGTTCAGGTGTGACGCGTCCGGACACAACAGTGCCGACAGCTACGTCATCGCTACCGTTGTACCTCGCCAACAGCGCCGCGAGAGCGGCGTGTACAACCATGAACATGGTCGCGTTGTTCGATCGTGCGAGTGTCTGAAGGCCCGTTCGTACCGAACCTGAGATCTCCACCCGACAGCTCGACGCACGGGCGAACGTCGAACGTGGACGATCGAGGGGAAGCGTCACCTGCTCGGGAAGTCCTTCGAGAGCCTGCATCCAGTAGCTGCGTACCGTCTCGGGAATCCCCGATTCCCTTTGCCATGCACTGTAATCGGAGTATTCGAGCGCGAGCGGCGACCACTGCGGAGCGTGCTGCGCCGAGCGGGCGATGTACGCCGCAGTGAAGTCGCGGACCAACAATTCGAGTGATCGAGCGTCGGCGGCAATGTGATGGACGACGACAGCCAGGATGTGCTCGACAGGTGAAACCTGGAGAAGTGCCGCACGTACGGGCGGATCAACGGTGACATCGAAGCCCGAACCCACCAGTTCTGCTACACAATTCTCGGCGTCGCCGCCGTCGAGTGCCTCGAGCTGAAAGGCCGGAAGCGCATCCTCGGCGTCGAGCACCGTCTGAACCGGGCCGCCGCCGACAACCGGGTACACGGTCCGCAGAGTGCGATGGCGATTGATCACGTCACGAATTGCCAGTTCGGCCGCAACCACGTCCAGCTCGCCTGCCAAGCGCAGCACGATCGGGATGTTGTATCCGGCGGAGTCTGTATCCAACTGATTCAGAATCCACATTCGATGCTGGGAAGCTGACAGGTGCACTTCCGTGTTGTCCGAACGAGGCCCCAAGGACACGTCAGACGCGTGCTCCGCGCCGGTTCGCCCTACACCTATCCGCGCAGCAGCGATGTCTGCGAGCTGATCGACGGATGGGTGCTCGAACACATCGCGGACGTCGAGGTTACAGCCCAGGGCGGAGTTCAGACGCGACGAAAGACGAGTGGCGATCAAGGAATTGGCGCCTTGATCGAAGAGGTTCCGGACCGGATCGACATGCGGAACTTCCATCAAATCGCTCAGAATGGCTGCGACTGTCTGCTCGAAGAAGTCTCGCGACTGCCGAGTCGGCTGCGTGAGAGACACCGGGGTCGGCAACGATGCTCGGTCGATTTTGCCGTTGATCGTGACCGGTAATGACGCGAGCGCCATCAAAGCCGACGGAACCATGTGCGCGGGCAGCAACGAACGAGCAGTCCGCAAGACGCCGTCGAGGTCGTGTCCGCTCCCCGGGGTGATGTAACCGACCAAAGTCGGCCCGCTGTCGAGTTCTCTCACCACTACCGCGGCCTGCTCCACCGACGTGTGAGCCAACAGCGCGGATTCGACCTCGCCCGGTTCGATGCGGTAACCGCGCAGTGCCATCTGACCGTCGGCGCGGCGAACATATTCGAGTCGGCCGGCTCGCCAACGGACCAGATCGCCGCTGCGGTACATCCGTGATCCATCGAATCCGGGTTCAGGCACGAATCGCGAAGACGTCATCGCGGGTCGACCCAAGTAGCCTTCGGCCACCTGCGGACCCGCAACATACAGTTCGCCGACAGATCCCGGAGGGACGGGCTTCAACGACGCGTCCAGTACGTAGCTGCGCAACCCTGGTAGTGGGGACCCGATCGGCGAGACAGTCTCGTCACCGGGGACAAGATCGAAACTGGTGACATGGACTGTGGTTTCGGTGATTCCGAACATGTTGACGCCCCGCACGTCCGGGTGCCGATCGAACCAAGCCTCCACGCGCCCGGCGTCGAGGCGATCACCGCCGAAAACAATCGTCCGGAGCGGAAGCAGCATTTCCTGCGTGACTTCCGCCAACGCATAGAAGGCGGCCGGGGTCTGATTGAGAACGGTCACTCGTTCCCGCACAATCAGATCCGCGAATCTTTCGGGTGAGCGCGCGACATCACCGTCCACGATCACGAGGGATCCGCCAGTGGTCAACGAACCCCACATCTCCCAGACCGAGAAGTCGAATGCGTACGAATGAAACATCGTCCATACATCTTCGGCGTTGAAGTCGAAGATCTCTCGGGTCGAGGCGAGCAGCGCCAACACGTTGTCCTGAGACACCACTACGCCTTTGGGAGCTCCAGTTGATCCGGAAGTGTAGATCACGTAGGCGGCGGACTCCGACTGTGCAACGGGCCAGTCGGCCGTAGCGTCAGTCGTCTCGTCCACGAAGATGACAAGTTGCTCGTACCCAACGAACCGCCCAGCAGATTCGTCCGTCGACAGAATCGCTTTCGGGCCTGCATCGGCAAGTACGTAGTGGATACGAGCGTCGGGATACTGCAAGTCGATCGGTACGTACGTCGCGCCCGCGCGAACGACAGCGATGATGGCTACGACGAGGTCGACCGATCGAGGCAGGGCGACCGCCACGCGATCACCGACTCGAATTCCTCGATCGATCAAGACAGCGGCAAGGCCCTCCGAACGAACTCGCACCTCTTCATAGGTGAAACGAGTATCGCCACTCGACACCGCGATTGCATTCGGATGCCGGGCTGCGACGGCCCCGAAGAGGTCAGGCAGCGACTGCGCGACAATCGACGGCGCCGGCACCCGAGCCGACAATTCTTCGCGTTCCGCAACACTGAGAACATCGATGTCACGCAGCATGATTGACGAGTTCTCGGTAATCGAGCCACACACTCGACGAAGCCGCTCGACCCAGCTCTGCACGGTGCCTGCATCGAACAGATCGGCGGCATATCGGAAAGTGCCGCGAACACCGCTCGCGTCGCCGTCAATCGTACGATCCTCGCGCACAGTCACTTCGAGGTCGAAGCGAGGGTGGACCGGAGGTAGCGGAGTGCCGTGCGCCGTCAAAGTTCCCATCGCGATCGCGGAGTCGGGCGCTACCGGATCGACAGCGAGAACCACTCTGAGGAAGGAATTCTTCTCACCTACGCCCCCACCGACCGCACGGTCGACCACCCAGTCGAACGGAACGTCGGCATTGGACAGGGCCGCCACATCAACCTCGCGCACCTGAGTCAAGAACTCACCGAACATGTCTCCGCCGCGAAGGAGCGTTCGCAGCGCGACGGTCCCGACGAACATACCGACGACACCGTCGAACGAAGGATGCGTTCGTCCGGAGGTCGGGGTCCCGATGACCACATCGGACGCACCGGTGATCTTGCTCAGTGCGATCGAAAGGCAGGCGTGCAACACCATGAAGGTTGTGCAGTCGTGCGCGCGAGCGATCTCGTTCAGCGCCGCATGGATAGGTGAGGGCAACTCGAACGTCACGTCCCGAGCCGACGACGGTTGGTCCGGCCGGCGGGATCTGTCCACGGGAAGCGCCAGAGTCGGATCAACACCGGCGAGTGTGTCGGACCAGAATTCCAGCTGGCGCCCTGCCAAGCTCTGTGGATCCGCGGGATCACCGAGAATGGTTCTGTGCCAAGCGGAATAGTCGCGGTAGTCGAGAGCGGGCGAAGGCCAGATCGGCGAACTCCCAGCGGCGCGAGCGTCGTACGCCGCGACGAGGTCCGAGACGATCGTCGCGAACGAAAGGCCGTCCAGGGCGACGTGATGGGCAACCACGGTCATGCGGTGGTCGGCGTCGCTGCCGGAGGCGAGGATCAAGCGAAGAGGCGCATCGGTCGCCAGGTCGAAACCCGCCGCAACCAAATCCGCTGACGCAGCCTCGTAATCCTCGGACGCAACCTCGATCAGAGTCACCGGAGTCGCGGTCGCAACCTGGATCGGCCACGCATCGTGATTCTGGTCGAACGAGAAAACAGTACGCAAGACGAGATGGCGATCGGTCAGGTCACCTACCGCCGCCCTCATCGCCTCGATATCCAGAGCACCACTGAACGCGACCTCGAACGCAATGTTGTACGCCGACGACTGGGGATCCAGACGGTTGAGTAACCACAGGCGTTGTTGCGCCGGTGCGATTTCCACGACGAGGTCGTCCGAAATGCGCTGGGGTTCCTCCACCCACTCCGCCCGCCCCGCACGGATCACCCGGGCCAGGCGCGCCGGCGTCGGGGCACCGAACACGTCCCTGACACCAACCCGTCTTCCGAGAGCGGAACTCACTCGCGCGGCAACATACACGGCGTCGAGTGAACTACCGCCCCAGGCGAACAAGTCGGAGTGCGGTCCGAGAACTCCGACGCCGAGGACCTCGGCCATCACCGAGGCAATCAATTCCTCGTCGTACCCGATCGGGTGGTTGACCGCCGCGCGCTGCTCGGCCGGCGCGGACGACGCCGGTTCGGGGAGCGCTGAACGGTCAGTCTTTCCATGGCTCGTGACGGGCAATGCTGCCAAAATGGTCACCGAACTCGGCAGCATGGAACGAGGAAGTCGGGAAGCCAGATGATCGAGCACCATCGTCTGGCTCAACGGATGAGCTGCGCCTTCGTCCGCGGTCACATACGCCGCAAGCGACCCGGATCGCTCGACCACCGCTGCTTGCGCAACGCCGGGAGTCGACAGGAGCACAGCCTCGATCTCGCCCAGTTCGACGCGTACTCCACGGATCTTGACTTGTTGATCAGAGCGACCCAAGAACTCGAGTTGACCGGCATCGTTCCATCGCACGACATCCCCGGTGCGGTACATGCGCTCGCCGGCACCAGTGGCACCAAAGGGCGCCGCTACGAAACGCTCCGAGGTCAGCGTCGCGGAAAGATACCCGCGCGCCAGTCCTGGTCCCATCACGTACAGCTCACCCACGGCGCCGACCGGAGTCGGACGCAACCACGAATCCAACACCACAGCGGCAACGCCGTCGATCGGACGCCCGATCGGAGTATCACCGCCAGGCTCGAGTGGCTCGCTCATGAATGCCGCGACGGTCGCTTCACTGGGGCCGTACGAATTCACGATGTCGACGTGACTCGACCACGCATCCACTAGCGCTCCCGGCGGTCGCTCGCCGCCGACGTTCAGGACTCGAAGTTCCGGCAAAGCCCGAGGATCCATCGTCAACGGAACCGATGGCGTCGAGTTCAGGTGCGTGACACCTTCGAGCCGCAAATAGTCTTCGAGGTCCACTCCGCCGATCAATCCGGGAGGAACGATCACTGCGGTCGCGCCGCAGCCGTGTGCAAGCAGAATCTCGAGGATCGCCACGTCGAACGATGTGTTTGCAAGGAGCGCGACGCGGGAGGAACTATCGATGTTCAGACGCCGTGCGTGAGAACGCAGCAACGGCACAATGCCTCGGTGCGTGACCGCGACACCCTTCGGTCGCCCGGTAGAACCAGAGGTGTAGACCACGTAGGCGGTGTCATCCAGAGACAGGTCGGCGATAGATGAACCCGCCCCCACGCGTCGATCCACCGGCCCTTCGACGGTCTCGTCGCCACTGGGATCAACGACGCACACCCAAGCCGGCACGTCCACGAGTTCGCCACCGACCACAACCGACACGTCGGCGTCGTCGAGAATGAAAGCGACACGCTCGGAGGGTGTTTGAGGATCCACGTAAAGAAGGACAGCACCAGCCCGCACTACCGCGTGGAATGCAACTACGGAATCGGTCGAGCGCTCGGTGAGGATCCCGACGACGTCACCTCGTCCGACTCCGTTCTCCACGAGCAAGGCGCAGAGTGCATCCGCGCGAGCGCCGAGCTGGTCGTAAGTGACGTCCACACCTTGCTCGCGGATCGCGACAGCACTCCCCTGCCCTGCGCCGCCTCTGATGACCGAATCGAGCGTCGCGAATCCGTCCGTCCGCGGACCCAGCGCGGGGACCAGATCCTTCACTTCATCCGTCGAGAGGATGCGGAGGTCACCGAGCGCACAAGTCGCCGAGTCGAGGAACCCCTCGAGTAGCCGAACGAACTGACGATGATGCATCGCCAGGTCACGTTCGCTATAGAGGTGCGGATTGGCTTCGAAGGAAAGGCGAACGTTCTCCCCCGCGATCGACGGATAGATGCTGAAGAACAGGTCTTCGGTGGGGCCGGATGTGAGGACGTGAAACTCGCCGACGACGTCGCCGAGCCGAATGGCTTCGTGAAACATCATGACGTTCACGGCCGGGCCCGCCGCCTCACGGGATCCGCCCTGACCCTCCTGGAAGCCCATGTCCTCGTAGCGGAATCGCTGGTGGCGTAGTGCACCGGTCATCTGAACCGAGATCTGACGCACCAGTTCTCGTGGCGACAGATCCCGTTCGAGTTGCGCACGAACAGGCACGATGTTGGACAGCATCCCACCTGAACGTCTCGACGTCGCCGTGGTGCGGCCGGACACCGGCAAGCTGAGGACTACGTCACCGGAATCCGTCATGCGACCCAGATAGGACGCGAATGCACCGACGAGGACCGCCACCTCGGACGTAGTCCACTCGGTCGCGACATCCGAAAGTTGTTTTGCAAGAGTTGGATTCAGTGTCCGAACCATCATGCGCTGCGGCATGGACGTCAGCCCGGCGCCGTCGGCGAGGCGAACCGGGCGGGGCAGGCCTTCGGACATCTCCGTCCAGTACTGCTCGTCCGATCGATACCGCGACGAGGATCGGTAGTCGACGTCGAGGTCATGCAGTGCACGTACCCCGAGACCACCGAAAGGAGTCAGCGTCTTGCCATGAACCAGATGCGAATAGCGCTCGGCCACCCGAGCGGTGAGTGTCATCGCCGCATGTCCGTCGAGCACGAGGTGATGGGCGTGCGAGTACCAGTAGTAGTGCTCATCTGCCAGGTGAAGCAAGGTTGCCGAGATCAGGCGGTCAGACATCACGTCAAGTGGCCGTGAGTATTCCGCTGTCATCCATTCGTTCGCGCGCCGAACCGGGTCGCGGTCGCTGCGTAAGTCGAGGTATGCGAGATCGTCGACGATCGAATGATCGACGACCTGTGCCGGCTCGGCATCGGTAGCGACGAGGCGAACGAACGGCGACTCCAATTCATGACATGCCGTATTCGTTGCCTCGATCAGCGCGTCGACGTCAACCGGTCCGCGCAGTTCCACGTACTGAGCCACCACGAACGGAGTTGACGGACTCAATTGCTGCGCGAACCACAGCGCGAGCTGAGCCCGAGACAACGGAAAAGCACTCAACCCGTCACCTCACATTTCACCAGCCTTGTTTTTCACGAACGTTCGGTGGCTGATCACGTGAATCCATGGGAGCGAACACCACGAACGGCCGAACCGAACCCTACTGTCTCGTCTAAGTTTTCACCACTGGGCCAACACTGCTAGACATGTCGACGCAGCTTTCACGCACTCAAACGTCAGGAGCTTCAGCGGATGAACAACGACACGGTGGGACCAAAGTCCGACGACGATTCCGGGGCTGAACCGAGCGGCTCCAACACCATCCCACCGAGGGGCCCGGAGCGCGAAACCAAGGGGGCGGCCGCTTTTCTCCGAAGCCGTAGAACGGCAGTCGCGATCACCGCAACGACGCTGGTAGTGGGCGGTTTCGTGGCATGGCTCGGGTACACGGCATACGAAGCGAAAGACAACCTGGAGGCGGCTCGCGACCACGCACAGTCGGCGAAGAGCGCTCTCCTGGCCGGAGATACGGGAGTCGCAGAGTCTGCCGCGGCGGAAGCCGATCGCGAAGCATCGGCCGCATACGACAACACCCATTCACTCCCCTGGAACATCACCGCCGCAATTCCCGTCATCGGGTCGCCGTTCGAGTCGACGCGCCAGATGACCGAGGTCGTTCAGGGGCTTACGCGTGACGTTCTCGGCCCTGCCGTGACTACCGGAACTTCACTCGCACCAACGGAATTGGTGCAGCCCGGTGGGCGCTTGGCACTCGCACCGTTACGCGAAGCGGAACCGAAACTGGCCGAAACAGCTATCGCCGCGGAATTGCTGTCGTCGCAGGCACAGGAAGTTCCCGAATCGAAGTACCTGGGCCGAGTTAACGATGCCAGAGCAGAATTACAGTCGCAGACAAGCGAACTGGCTACCCTCCTGACGAACACCGCCACCGCGGCGCGCATCGCACCGGCGATGCTCGGCACCGACGGACCGCGCAACTACTTCATCGGTTTCCAGACCAATGCGGAAGCGCGAGGAACCGGCGGCCTGTTGGGTGGATACGGCATCGTCCGAGTCGACAACGGCGCCGCTCGGGTGGACACACTCTCCCCCAACTCCGAACTAACACTGGACAATCAACCGATAGACCTTGGTCCTGACTTCAACCAGCTGTACGGAAACAGTCGACCGACCACCGATTTTCGCAACAGCAACCTCAGCTCGCACTTTCCCTACGCAGCGCAGATCTGGCAGTCCCTGTGGTCACAGGAGTCCGGGGGTGAGCTGGTCGACGGCGCGATAGCGACCGATCCGATAGCACTGAGTTACCTCCTCGAGGCGGTGGGACCAGTAGAGATGCCGGACGGAGAGTCGGTCACCGCCGACAACGTCGTTGAGTTGACCGAGTCGACCGCGTACGCACGCTTTCCCTCCGACAACAAGGCACGAAAGCAGTATCTGCAGACAATCGCGGCCCGTGTCGTGGCGAAGATGACCGGGAACATCAAGTCGCCGAGCGCATTACTGGAGGCTCTGGGCAGAGGTGTCAGCGAGGGCAGAATCGCAGTGTGGAGCTCTCACCCCGACGAACAATCGGTTCTTGCCGACACCGTCCTCGGGCACACCATTCCCGATGATGCGGCTCCGTATGCCGGTGTGGTGATCAACAACCAAGCCGGCAACAAGCTCGACTACTACCTCACACGAGAAATCGACTACACAGCCCAGACGTGCACCGGCGACACCCGAAAGACAACGGTCACCGTTCGACTGACCAACAACGCGCCCGACGCCGACCTGACCGAATATGTCAGCGGGATCGTCGACAACCCCGGACGACTGCCCAATGGCACCAATGTGGCTGCAGTCACTCTGCTTGCGACAGCCGGCGCCAAACTCGATGCCGTCTCCGTGGGTGGACAGATTTCGTTTGCCGTCAACGGAACCGAACAGGGTCACCCGGCCTACATGACCAGGGCCGTCATTCCGCAAGGCCAGACGGTTGAGCTGAAGTTCGATCTGACCGAGCCCACAGCCGAGGGCGAAGCTCGCGTACCGGTCCAGCCGCTTGTCGACGACCCGAAGATTACCGTCGACGTTCCTAGCTGCTGAGCTTGACCGGCAAACGTCGACGAGGCCCCTGGCATGTCGCCGTTTGTCGGGCTCGTGAACTTTCAGCAGATTTGAAACTTTGCCAAAGGCTAGCCTATGCTTCCTGACGCGCCTGGAACCGGCCGTCGGCTGCGATCCGTCGGAGTCTCACTCCTCGGCGCATCGACAACGGAAGGTTCCCCATGCGATACGCCCGTGTGCGCTCACTTCGCCGAACTGTGGCGCTGAGTGGATTGGTCATTGCCGCCCTGGTAATCGGCGGATGCAGTAACAACGACACCGCAACCGAATCGAGCAGCAGCGACTTCGAAACCGTCACCATCGAAAGTGCGCTCGGAAACGCCGTCATCACCGAAAAACCCGAGCGAATCGTGACTCTCGGCATGGGGTCGGCAGAGACCGTAATCGCGCTCGGCACGATCCCCGTCGGCGTCGAAAAGTACGCATGGGGCAGCGACGACACCGGGTATCTGCCGTGGGTCCACGAAGCGGTCACGAAGCAAGGCGGCGAACTGCCAGAGCAGTTCACCGGCGGAACCGATCTCAACATCGAGGCGATCATCGCTCTCGAACCCGACCTGATCCTCGCCCCCTGGTCCGGCATCACACAGCAGCAGTTCGACTCACTCAACGCGTTCGCGCCGACCGTCGCCTACGCCGAGAGCCCCTGGACCATCACGTGGGAAGACCAGATCAACGTCATCGGCAAAGCCATGGGCGAATCCGAGAAGGCGACAGCCGAAATCGACAAGATCAAGTCGCAGTTCGCGGAATCGACTGCAGCACATCCGAACTACGCCGACGTCAGCTTCTCCTTCATCTACAACACGGGCCCAGGAACCCTCGGCGTCTTTTTCGCCGAAGAGCAGCGTGTGGCCATGGTCCGCGCACTTGGCCTGCAGGTGGATCCCGTCGTCTACACCTTGACGGAATCTGAAGGAACAGACTCCGCCGTCATCGGCCTCGAGAACGCAAACCTCCTCGACAAGTCCGACCTGCTCTTCACCTTCTACTCGGACCCGGCCAACCGGGCCGAGATCGAAGCGCAGCCCGCTTACCAGGCAATCCCCGCTGTGGCTCGGGGAACTGTCATCGCTCCGACCGAACAGCCCTTCGTCACCGGTTCCTCGATGATCAACCCTCTGACCGTGCCCTGGTCGCTCGAGCGCTACGTGCCGATGATCGACGAGGCAATCGCGAAGCTGAACAAGTGATGTAGATCAGCATCGTGCGATCGAGAAACCCGCGTCCTATTCGGACGCGGGTTTCTTGCCGTCGCGTTCAGCTTTGAATCGCATCCACTCACTGCTCAGCATGCGATTGTCGATGATCCACCCCATGTAATCGCGCATGTTGAGCACACGAATGTACGCGGGACCGTTGGGATTTGCGTACTGCAGGGCCTCGGTCGCAAGCTTGCGTTGATTCTCGAGATACACGTGCTCTGTTTCGAGGAATCCGCCCCACACGTCGGAATCCATGACGTAGTAGTGAGTCCGATCCCGAGGCTTGCGCGTGAGCTTGACGAACCCCCGGTCGATCAAGCGACGAATGTAGGTGGACACCGATCCGCGACTTGCTCCGAGTGCCTGCGCCAACTCTTCGGCGCTGACCCCTGGCGACTCGCTGATCAACAGATAGCCCGCAATACGTCCTTCGATGCGGGCCCCACCGCCGGACTGCCAGTACACGGAGAACTGGTCGATGAACCAGGTGGAGAAATCGTCACCGCGAGCAGGGCTGGCATCGCCCATTCGTTGAGCCTCCGACGTCTCTGGGTACGAACAATTCGCCACTATTGTGCCAGCACCACCGTCACCGAGCCGAAATCACCAGCCCTGGAGTGGTTGCGATGAACTCGAGCTGTTCGATTGTCAAAGGCGACGCCGATGTGGAGCCAGCCGATGTCACGAACTGGGTCACCACTACTGTTTCGCCGGAGGGGTGAACAACCCGGACCGTGTCATCGCCCGAGCCATCGGGATCGACCAGGCGAGTCACGGTGGTGGAGCCTGGCAACGTCAGTGTGTCACCCGGTTCCGGCACAGCGGTACCAACTGATATTTCGACATCGCTGCTGCCGTCCGCTGTCGAGGCGACGATCCGCTCGCACACTCCTCCCCGTCCGTAATCATCTGGAACCAACGAACCGAGCGGGCGCTCCAAAGTGACGCCTGCCGCGCCGAGATCCTTCCAACGTGCATCGAGCAACTGATTCAGTCGGTCGATATCCATGCGCGACGCAGGTGGACCGGCATTCACAGAATCGGTGTAGCAGGATGCCATCGGCGGCGGCGTCGAGTCTGGAACCGGCGCAGTCACCGCAAGCCCCGGCGCGGTCGCTAACGCGATCAGTTCGTCCATCGTCAAGAGCGGGGAAGCATCCGACGAAGTTCCGGTCGACGTGTCGACGCTGGCAACAACCCGGGATCCATCACCGAGATACGCGACGACTCCGCGCTCGCCCCCGACTTCCGAACCGTCTTTGTCTTCGAAATCGGCTCTGTCCTCGAAATCGGCGATGTCGAGCACTGTTCCGTTTTCGAGATGCTCCCGCCGATCCACCAGACCCTCCAAGCACGGCGGCACCGGCTGATCCCATGCACGCACCTGAACCGAGATATCCGCAGTCCGCCCGACGCGAGTCAAGGTTCCCTTCGCCGACGTAGAACCGCTGAACTCGATCGGGTCGACCCCGTCAGGAAACGAGGCACCCCGGTAATTCTGGATCGGCGCAAACTCGAGCGATTTCGATGGACTCGCAAATACAACGTCGACATCGGAAGGCAGCGATTCGAGTAGTGCGTCGCTCATGGCGGTGGCCTTCGGTCCCGAGAACCATGGATAGTCCGGGTCGTCATAACCGGGCTCACCGGCAAAACCGTAGTTGATACGCACCGGCGGACCCGGCGATGCCACCGAATCGCAGCCGGGAATCGACGTGCCCGTGTCCTCGTTCGTCACCGCCGCGACAACAGTTCCCAAGGCGACGATCGAGACGATCACCAGCCCGTCACGCCAGGTCCATTGCTCGCGGCGACGGTTCGACTCGTGTGCGGTGCGCCCAGACATTTCTCGATCATTGCCTACGGCAACAACTACGTCACTATCCGACATACCCAGTGAGGTCGTAAACCGTGGAATTTCCCACGGTCGTCGATGCGAAATTGGCTTCGACCCATTCCTGGATGGCACTCGACGTGCTGTCCCCGCTTTGGCCCTCTCTCTGGCTTCCGCCCTGGCTACCCGCAATGTAGTAGTGAATTTTTCCGTCTGCCACGTACTGGATGAATTGATCCAATGTCGGTGCGGGATCGGAACTCCAACCGCCGATCGCCATCACCGCGGTATTGCTGGCCAACTCGTAGGTTGCTGCGCTTTGCGAGCCGTTGGTCGCGGCCGACCACGTGGTGCCCGCATTGACCAGCATTCCCGTCAACTCGGAAGTACTTTCACTGCCGCTACTCAGTTCTTGCCCGTTCGACGCCGGATTTACAGTCGCGTCAGAAGAATTCGGCGGAGCGTCACCGTTTTGCAGCTCTGGGCCCCCACCCATACCTCCTCCCCCGCCCATTCCGGAGTCGGACACGGCGCCGGTTGGTCCGGCCGTCGGGATGGATCCGCCGTGCGCTGTTGCGGCAGTGGCAATCGCGTAAGACGCAGAACCGGTTATCCCTGCCAACGATCCAAGAATCAATCCAGCGACAGCGAGCTTGCGGAATCGATCCTTGGCTCCCACTAAAACCAAAATCGCGCCGACGACAGTGCCCGCCAACAGAATCCACTTCAGCATCGGCAGCCAGTCGGCATTGCGGTGCAACAACACCCAGCTCCAGATTCCTGCGGCCAGCATCGTCGCAGCCAACCCGCAACGTCCGATCCAACGGGCACGGACCAACCACAGAGCGTATCCACCGGTCCCGATCATCCCCGCGACGGCGGGCGCCAGCGCAACTGTGTAATAGGGGTGGATCGTGCCGGACATATAGCTGAAGATCAGGCCGGTAACGAGAAACCAACCACCCCAAAGGATCAACGACGCACGGACAAGATCTGTGCGCGGTGCGCGTCCCCGAGCGAGCAGTCCGAACACCACTGCGATCAGTGCCGCAGGTATCAGCCAGGAAATCTGGATACCCATCTCGCTGCCGAACAGCCGCTCCAGTCCGGTACTCCCCCCGAAGCTCGAACCCGCACTGCCACCGGCCATTCCGCCACCGCCACCGGTGCTCCCGAAAAGTCGACCCAATCCGTTGTATCCCATTACCAAGTCCATGACGCTGTTGTTGGTCGATCCGCCGATGTACGGGCGAGAATCAGCGGGCCACAGCCACACTGCCAACACCCACCACCCAGCCGATATGACAACGGACGCAGCACCGATGACCAGGTGGGCCAGGCGAGTCCGCAAGCGCACCTGTCCGGCGATCAAATACGCGGCACCAAATGCAGGCAACACCATCAGCCCTTGCAGCATCTTGGTGAGAAAGGCAAACCCCAGCGCTACTCCTGCGAGCGCCACCCACATAGCGGCTCGACGACCTATCGCCGTGCACATGGCGCGAATAACGAAGTAGCCGGCGAGAGTCATGAGCAGAACCAACAGTGCATCAGGATTGTCGAACTTGAACATCAGGGCGGCAGCGGGCGTAGCTGCCAAAACAGCTCCCGCCACCAAACCCGCAGCGGGCGACGCCACTCGTTTGACGGCCGCGTATACAAGCGCAACTGATCCGATGCCCATCAATGCCTGCGGAACTAGAAGGCTGGCACTCGAAAATCCGAAGATTCGCCCGGACACACCCATGACCCACAATGAAGCGGGCGGTTTGTCGACCGTGATGAAATTCGAGGTATCGAGGGACCCGAAGAACCACGCTTTCCAATTCTGGGAGCCGGCCTGCGCCGCTGCAGCGTAGAAGGTGTTGGCGTAGCCACTCGCGGTCAGATTCCAAAAATACAGGACTGCCGTTGTTGCCAACAGGATCGTCAGCGCCAATCCTGTACTGCGCGTGCGGAACCACGACGGCGAGGGCTCCGCGCGATGGGCAGTTGGTGCCGGCCGCTGACGCGGGGCCGGATGCAGAACGGCGGTCATCAGGAAGTCCCTTCACGAGTTACTGTCCTGCCAACGATCGCGTCTCCAACCCTGGCGGCACTGGGAGCCGGCTGGAAAGTTGCTGTGAATGGCTCAGGTCAGGGAGCGCTCGAATAGCACGACGCTGAACCAACCGTTGTCGGCATCGTCTCCGAAGTCACGACGCCCTACCTCGGCGAAACCCGCGTCTCGGTAATAGCGGCGCAACCGCACGTTGGTTTCTACACAATCGAGCCGCAGGTACTGCGCGTTCTCCTGCGCGGACCGTCGATGGGCCCAGACGAGTAAGCGTTCGCCCAACGAGGTGCCCGAGAATTCTCGATCGATGACCAATCCGTGCACGTAACCAGCACGCTCGTTCGAATCGGGCCAGACCACAGGGTCCGACCAGATCAACCGCAGGGCGCCGACAATCCTCGACTGCTCCCGGTCTCGCGCAACAAAGAACTCCCCTCTCGAAATCTGCTGCTCGACCTGCTCGACAGACACTTCACGCGGGCGCCACTGGATGATTCCGCGTTCTGCCAACCAGTCTTCTGCCGCGTGCCGCAGCGCCAGAATCTCCGGCCCATCGGTCTCGACCGCTTGCACAACGTCGACAACCATATGACCTCCCCCATATCTGCAGCCGTTCACAACAACACGGCCTCCAGGCCCCAACCCGGGTGTATCTCCGAGTTGAAGCCTATCGGCGTGAAGTTGTGCGCCTGAACGGGTGTCACCACTCAGTCAGGTTTTGAATGTGGTGTTGGCCGGTCGCGGGTGCTGGCCGGGGTCGATCGAGGGCGGCGGGATGAACCACGGTTTGTTGTCGACCCCGATCCGGATCACCCACTTCCCGACGAACTCTGATTTGCGGTGCATCAACCGGTGATGTGAACGGCACAGCAGGACCAGGTTGTTCATCACCGTCGGCCCGCCGTTCGCCCAGTGCCGAATATGGTGCGCATCCGTCCAGGCGGGCACACATGTGCAACCCGGGAACGCGCAGCCCTTGTCCCGGGCGATCAACGCCACTCGCTGTTCAGCGGTCACCAACCGTTTCCCGGGTTTCGCATCGAGCGGCGCGCCGTGATCGTCGAGCAGAACGGTCGAGAGGAAACAATCGCACCCGAGAAGCCTGGTCTGCGACACCGACAGCGGTCCGAGCCAGGGCATGTGCCCGACATCGAGATCCGACAAGTCCAGATCGTGTGAGCCTTCGTCGTCCACATCAGAAGGCGACGCGGCGCAATCCCGATGCTCCGCCAGATCCCGAGCGTTGATGTGCACGTTCACGTGCGGACGCTGACCACCATCGGTACCGGTCTTGGCGCAGTCCAGATAGCGGCGGATCAGTTCGGTGAACCCGTCCGCCGTGCGTTTCGCCGCCGACCGAGCATCCGGCGTCCCATCCGGTGCCGGGGTCGGCATCGTCAGATTCGACAACGCCGACAACAGCATTTCACCGGTCAGGGCATCGAAATCGCCGCGCACCACCACTCGACCGTTCAATGTCGAGGCGATCCGCAACTCGTTGAGATCGACATCCTCGGCGGGCGGGATCTCATCTGATTCGAACAACCGCTCCAAGGTCGCGATCACGTTCCGCACTTTCGTCGTCGTCGCTTCCACACCCGACGCAGCCGCCAACAACAAATCGATGCACTTCGGTAGCGCCTCCTCCGGCATGCCTTTCGGTGGTGATTCACAGAACGCCACGATCAACACGGCATGATCGAACGAACAGTCCCCGCCATCGAACCGAGCCGCCACCGCCGGAAACGGCCGCAAAGCCGCACCCAACGTGGCGATCTTCTTCCCGTCCCGAACCTGCAGCATCGTGTTGGCCGCCAACCAGGACCCCACACCGCGGCTGGCAATCACCTGATCACCCGGGCGCAACGAAAGTTCGTCGACCACCGCCACACGAACGGCTTCGAGGCGCAGAATCTCCGCACTCGCCGACACCGCAGCAGCGCGCAACTCGGCAGCAGTCAACCGCCACAACCGTCCGCGTAACCCCACCGCAGAACCAGACACCACATCCGACAACAAGACAGTCATTGAATCCCCCGATCCCCTCCCCAAATCATACTCGAACACCCGTTCGAGTCAAGAGTGGTAGACCTCGAGCGCCCGCGCTACCGATTCGTCACCCGCAGGTAGCAACGGCAGTCGCACATGGGGAGTCGGAATCTGTCCCAACGCATGCAATACGCCCTTGATCACAGTCGGGTTCGGTTCGGAAAACAGAGCTCCGGACAGCTTCGACAAACTCCGCCCGAGGTCACGGGCGCCGTCCACATCGCCACTGTCCCAAGCTTTAACCAAGCGGACGAACTCAGCGGTCGACACATGAGCGGACGCCAAGATGCCACCGGCCGCACCCAAGGCCAGAAGAGGCGCGAGAAATAGATCATCCCCCGCCAGTACGGCGAAGTCGCCTGGAAGATCCGCGAAGAGTTCGACGGCAGCTGCGTCGATACCGCCCGCGGCATACTTCACACCAACAACCCCGGGCAAAGTACCCACCTCCTGCAAAGTGCCGCTGTCCAGATCGCACGCAGTCCGGTACGGCACGTGATAGACGATCAGCGACACTGGGCTCGACGACTGCAGATGCGCGAAATGCGCCACCACACCGGCTTTCGACGGCCTCGTGAAGGAGGGAACCGGCACCAACGCCGCCGAGACCTCAGGCCACCGTGCCAGCCTCCCGAGCGCCTGCGCACTGCCCGCCGTGTCGTTACTGCCCGCGCCGACGATCAACGTCGCACCTCTCGCACGGCACACATTCGCACAGATATCCAGAACGGTCACTCTCTCCTGTTCGGTGAGTGTTGCGGCTTCCGCTGTAGTCCCCAGCGCAACGAGTCCGACCGCACCCTCGGAGAGGACCCGGTGCGCAAGCTGTTCGAGTGCATCGGTTGCAATACGACCGTCGCTCTCGAAGGGCGTGATCAGTGGAACATGGATTCCGGCCAGGTCAACTCGAGTCGTAGTCATAGAACTCAGCCTCACCGAACAAACCTTGTAGGTCTAGTTCGCATTTCCATCGTCGAGCGTAAGCTGAGCTGATGCTCGATGTTCGTCGACTGAAGCTCTTGCGCGAACTAGCGCTGCGCGGAACCATCGTTGCCGTTGCCGAGGCGCTGTCGTTCAGTCCCTCCGCGGTGTCGCAGCAGTTGGCCGTCCTCGAACGTGAAGCCGGCGTGCCGCTGCTGGAACGAACAGGCCGTCGCGTCCGGCTGACACCCGCCGGTGAGAACCTCGCACGTCATGCCGAAGCCATCCTGCAACGCCTGGAGCAGGCGTCAGGTGAATTGGTCGACGCACGTCGTGGACTGGCGGGGCCGCTGCGCATCGGAACGTTCCCGACCGCGGCACGGGCGATCCTCCCGGCGGCATTGATCGCCCTGTCTCGCGAGCATCCCGGGTTGGAACCGATGGTTTCGGAGATCGACCCGGCGGACGTCGCCGACGACCTACGAGCTGGGACTCTGGACTTGGCGTTGATTCACGACTACGACTTCGTCCCTCGCCCCACCGAACCGGGCCTGACGACATTGCCGCTCTGCAGCGAAGCCGTGTACCTCGCATCGAGTGACATCGAGTCAGATCCCCACGACGCTGTCGCATCGCTGACCGACTGCGTAGAACGTCCCTGGATTACCGCAATTCCCGGAACTGCTTGTCATGCAATGACTATTCGCGCATGCCAGGCAGCTGGATTCACCCCGAAAGTGCGACACCACATCGACGAATTCGCCACCGTTCTCGCCCTCGTCGCTGCGGGACAGGGTGTTTCGCTGGTTCCTGAACTCGGAGCAATCCATCCGCCGCTAGGTGTGCGCCTGACGCCGATGCCCATTCGACGAAGGACCAAGATTGCACACCGAGCGGGCTCCGACGCTCACCCGGCGGTCGCAACCGTGACAAACGCGCTTCGCTCGGCCGTCCCGCAACTGCTGGACGCCGAGCAATAGCGACACCTACATGTCGAGCCCGAGGTCGAGGACCGTCACCGAGTGCGTCAAGGCACCGACAGCGAGGTAGTCGACGCCGGTTCGGGCGTACTCTGCGGCAACGTCGATGGTGAGACCACCGGATGACTCGAGTTTGGTTTCTGGAGCAACAGCGTCTCGGCGCTGGACCGCGATCTGCGTCTGCCACAGCGGGAAGTTGTCCAGCAGAACAAGTTCCACGTTCTCCGCCAGCACCTGATCGAGCTGAGTGAGGTTGTCGACCTCAACTTCGCACTCGATGTCCGGGGCGAGCTCACGGACCGCACGAAGTGCTGCGACCACCGAACCGGCAGCAGCAACATGGTTGTCCTTGATCAACGCCGCGTCGCCCAATCCCATACGGTGGTTGACGCCTCCGCCCACGTGGACTGCATATTTCTGCAGAGAACGCAGTCCGGGCAGCGTCTTTCGGCTGTCCCGCACTTTGGCATGAGTGCCGGCAATGGCGTCGACCCACTGTGATGTCGCCGTGGCGATTCCCGAGAGATGGCAGACGAGGTTGAGCATCGTGCGCTCTGCCGTGAGAAGTCCGCGGGTGGGTGCGACAACGGTGAGCACCGATTGACCTGGCGCAACCCGAGTTCCGTCGGCCACCCGATCAACGACCTCGTAGTTACCCGCGCCGATCACCTCGTCGAGAACAAGCAGTCCGACGTCGATGCCGGCGACAGTACCCGAGGAGCGTGAGACGACCGACGCCTTCGCGACCGCATCGGCGGGAACCGTTGCGGTAGAAGTGATGTCGGGGCCATAGCGCAGATCCTCGTCCAGAGCGAGCCTGACCAATGTGAGCAGCTCGTCACGGTCGAGCGGCGCGGGCAGGATCTTCTGCTCGGTCATCAATGAACTCCTGTCAACAACATGTCGGGTATTTCGAGCGCTCCGTCGGCACCCATCTTGATCCGAGTGCTGCGACGCTGATTCGGATCTGTTTCAGGATAGTCGGTGCGGGTATGGCAGCCACGGCTCTCGGTTCGCGCCACGGCCACGTCGACCAATGCAGTCGCGGTCAACGTGAGCGCCGCGTCTTCGAGGTCCGGAGCAGCCACCGCCACTGTCTGTTCGGCGTCGGCAAGCGCGGCTCGCGCAATCTGGAGACCGCCTCCGTCGCGAACCACTGACGCGTGTGCCGTCATGACGGACTGCACGGTCTCTCGCGGCAGGATCGGCATCGGCTTGCGCACCACGTTGACCACTTCGGCATGAACCTCGAGACGCTCGGCAGCTGCGATTCCTGCACGCTCCCCGACTACCAAACCCTCGAGAAGGCTGTTGGACGCAAGACGATTCGCGCCGTGCAATCCCGTGCGAGCCACTTCGCCTGCTGCGTAGAGACCAGGCACTCCCGTTCGTCCATGGACGTCGGTGGCGACTCCGCCGCACGAATAGTGCGCGGCCGGAGCGACCGGAATTAATTGGGTGCGTGGATCGATGCCCGCTTCGAGGCAGGACGCCATGATGGTCGGGAATCTCGAATCGAAACCGTCGAGCTTGCGAGCGTCGAGATAGACGTGATCAGTGCCGAGATCGCGTAGGCGTGCTGCGATTGCCCTCGAGACCACGTCACGCGGGGCGAGATCACCCAGCGGATGAACACCTGCGGTGACCGAATCACCGTTGGTGTCGACAAGAATCGCGCCCTCGCCGCGGACCGCCTCACTGATCAGGGGTCGGCGGCCTACCCCGCCCGGAGTGAAGAGCACCGTCGGATGGAACTGAACGAACTCCAGGTCCGCAATCGCCGCACCGGCTTCGAGTGCCAACGCGATTCCGTCGGCAGTCGCTCCGGGCGGATTTGTGCTGCAGGCATACAGCTGACCGAGTCCGCCGGTAGCGAGCAGCACCGCGGGCGCATGGATCACTCCGAGGCCTTCCGGCGAGGAGACGATGAGTCCGCACACCCCACGCCGGTTGGTCACCACCTGGACTGCCGCTGCACCGAACAGAACGGGGAGCCCGGCAGCATTGAGAGCCCGCTGCACTTCCGCGCCAGTGGCGTCGCCGCCGGCATGGATGATCCGACGCGTGCTGTGCCCACCCTCGCGGGTGCGCGACACCTCGCCGTCTCGCCCGCGATCGAAGACCGCTCCCAACGCGGCCAGCGCAGCAACAGCGTCGTGACCAGCTTCGACGATGGAATAGACAGCTTCCTCGTCGCACAAACCGACGCCGGCCTCACACGTATCCGAAACGTGCGACTCGACGGAATCGGTATTCAGATCGTCGACGACCGCGATGCCGCCCTGCGCGTACTGAGTCGCGGTGTCCGTCGGACCGCCCTTGCTGACCGTGAGTACTTTCAGTCCCCGCAGAGAAGCGGTGCGCGCAGCGGTGAGGCCCGCGACACCGCCTCCCACGACGACCAGGTCGGCATGAGCCTCCCAGGCGAAACGCCCGGCAGGGCTGGTCACTCGCCGCCGCCCGGATTACCGATCTCGATCATGCGCTGCACCGACTTCTGTGCACGCTTGGCCATCTCGAGATCGACGTGGACCTCGTCCTTGCCCTCGAGAAGGCAACGAAGCAACGCGGCAGGCGTGATCATCTTCATGTACGGGCACGACGCGCGGTCGTTGACGGCCTGGAAATCGACGTCGGGCGCTGCCTTGCGCAACTGGTGCAGCATCCCGATCTCGGTCGCGACCAGAACCTGCTTGCTCTTGGTGACGCGGGCAGCGTCGAGCATTCCGCCGGTGGAAAGAATCTTGACCTTGTCCGCGGGGACCGCGCCTTCACCGGCTAGGTACAGAGCCGAAGTAGCGCAACCACATTCAGGGTGCACGAACAGCTCGGCGTCCGGGTGCGACTTGGACTTGGCCGTCAGCTCGTCACCGTTGATGCCGGCGTGCACGTGGCACTCACCAGCCCAGATCTGCATGTTGGTACGGCCCGTCACGCGCTTGACGTGAGCTCCCAGGAACTGGTCCGGCAGGAACAGAACCTCGCGGTCGGGATCGATCGAGTTGACCACGTCGACGGCATTGGACGAGGTGCAGCAGATGTCGGTGAGACCCTTCACCTCTGCGGTTGTGTTCACGTACGACACCACCAGGGCGTTCGGGTTGTCGGCCTTCCACTCACGAAGCTGCTCGGCATTGATCGAGTCGGCCAGAGAGCAGCCGGCTCGCTCGTCCGGGATCAGCACAGTCTTGGACGGCGACAGGATCTTCGCGGTCTCGGCCATGAAGTGCACACCGCAGAAGACAATCGTGTCCTCGGGCGCCTCGGCAGCGATTCGCGACAGCGCCAGGGAGTCACCGACATGATCGGCGACGTCCTGAATCGCAGGCAGCTGGTAGTTGTGCGCAAGAATCGTCGCGCCGCGTTCGCGAGCCAGACGTTTGATCTCAGCGGCCCACTCGGGGGTCGCTTCGACTCCGTTGTATCCGCCGGGGCCGTCGTGAATCTGCGAGGCCGATCCCTCCCATAACGTCGTGGTCGTCATGGCGTTCTCCTTCACCGTGAACCCGGGCTCGTCACCCAGTTCAAATCCGGACGGGCTGGCCCGGATTTCCGTATTCGAGGTTTTCGACTTAGGATCGAAAACGTGCCCAATAGTAACACCACCCACGAAGTGCTTGCAGCGGTGTTCCAAGTTCGCACCTTCCCCGCAAGCATCGCCGCAGGTGACGGCGATCACTGCCCGCAAGGTCGTGAAGAGTTGGCCGTGCTGCTGTGGCAGCGTGCACTCAACCCACAGAAGGGCACGTGGTCCCTGCCCGGGGGCACTCTGCGCGACGACGAGGACCTGACGACCTCCGCTCGACGACTCCTCGCCGAGAAGGTCGACCTACGAAAGGTCGCCCACCTCGAACAGCTCTCCGTCTTCAGTGATCCACAGCGCGTGCCGGGTCCGCGCCGCATCGCGTCGACCTTCCTCGGACTCGTTCCCCTCAGCGCCGACCCACAACTGCCACCGGACACGGCCTGGCACCCCGTTTCGAAGTTGCCGGAGATGTCGTTCGACCACGGAACCGTCGTACGGCACGCGCGCAATCGACTTGCCGCGAAACTCTCGTACACCAACATCGCATTCGGGCTGGCCCCGGAAGAGTTCGCGATGTCGACACTGCGCGAAATCTACTGCGCTGCCCTCGGTTACCAGGTCGATGCCACCAACTTGCAACGCGTGCTGGGGCGTCGAGGCGTTCTGACTCCCACCGGCAACACCGCACCGTCCGGCAAGTCGGGTGGACGTCCACCCGCCCTGTACCGTTTCACCGACTCCACCTTGCGGGTCACCGACGAATTCGCCGCACTACGGCCGCCAAGCTGACACCGATCGCACTGTCAGGCAACAGCTTCGAGACTTCCGCGCTGCAACCACACCGAGGTCACGGCGCCGGCCGGATCGATGACCCGGTTGATTACACCGAACCGAGTCGTCACCCGATCGAGAATCCGATCGGCCTGCCAACGATCCGTCGGATCGGCGACAATCGCAAAGAAGCGATGGGCAGGTTTTCCCGCCATGACGCGAACCAATTCGGTGACCGTCCGCGCCGTGACTGCCACGCTCCAACCAGCGTCGAGAAACTCGGCGGCCGTGCGCGCACCGTGCTCGAATCCGATGTCCGTGACAAGTACAACTCCCCTGTTGGCGGCGATCTCTGAAACACTCATTGCCGAACCTCCACTCGGAATCAAACTTCTTGACTCCTATGTAAGTCCGCAATCTTGTGCTTCCCTTGTGCTGGTTCTGTGAGAACTCTGGGGAATTGCGCGCCCCACCTCAGACAGCCCTGGAAAGGCCCGCCCAGAAGACCGTCGAGGCCGCGTTCACCACCTCGCCCACCGGCACGTCGCCCAACATTCCGCCCGCAGCAAGCGTCGCGACGCCGTGGAACGTCGCAAAGGCAACCAGCGCAATACTTTCCGGATCACCGGCGGCAATGTCACCTGCGGCCTGAGCTTCCGAAACGAGCCGGACGGTCAGGTCCATCGTCGCGTGCCCCGCGTTGACGACAGTTTCGGCGGCGCCCGGCGCATGCTTGTTGCTGTACATCAGAGAGAGCAGGCCCGGATGCTCCAGCGCAAAATCCACGTAGGCATTGGCGAGCGAGGAGAACCGGGCCCTCGCGGTCGGTGGAGCATCCGCGACTGCCCGCTCGAGCGCACCGGTCATCCGATGGAATCCACTTTCGGCCAAGGCATCGAGCAAAGCCTGGCGATCACGAAAGTGCTTGCCCGGAGCCGCGTGGCTCACGCCCGCCTCACGCGCGAGTTGCCTCAGCGACAACTTGTCGACGCCATCTCGTTCGAGTGTTGCTTCGGCCGACGCCAGGAGTTCCTGTCGCAGGCTGCCGTGATGATACGGCTGTTCGTGGGCGGGCATGGTGGCACCATATCAAAATGTTGTCATTGACAACTATGGTGTCAGTGCCTACATTTGGGATCACCCGAACCGAAGGAGCCACCATGGCCATCGACGTAGCCGGAACCACCGTCCTCATCACCGGAGCCAGCGCTGGGCTCGGAGTGGAATTCGCTCATCGCTTTGCCGCTCGCGGCGCAAACCTGGTTCTGGTCGCCAGGCGGGCCGACCGCCTCGAGGCACTCGCCACCGAACTCCGTGGCGCCCACGGCATCATCGTGACAGTCCTGCCCGCCGACCTGGCCGCACCCGGCGTCGGTGCATCGCTGCACCAGGAGCTGACAAACCGTGGCATCACCGTCGACTCGCTGATCAACAACGCCGGATTCGGAACACACGGGGCATTCGTGGACGAAGATCTCGAGCGCGTCACGTCCGAGATTCAGCTCAACATCGCCACGCTGGTCGAGCTGACACACACATTCCTGCCCGACCTTCTCACCGGCCGCGGAGCACTGGTCAACATCGCCAGCACAGCGTCGTTCCAGCCGACACCGGGCATGGCCGTCTACGGCGCGTCCAAGGCGTTCGTACTCAACTTCACCGAAGCACTCTGGGCCGAAGCTCGCGGCAGCGGATTGACTGTATTGGCGGTGTGCCCCGGTCCGACGCGCACCGAGTTCTTCGACGTAGTCGGCTCCGAAGACGCGGCGGTCGGGCGAATGCAGACGGCAACTCAGGTGGTGGACACCGCTTTCCGAGCACTGGATCGACGCTCCGCGCCGCCGACCGTCGTATCGGGACTGCCGAACTGGGTGTCCTCGATCAGCACTCGCTTCGCAACCCGCCGGTTGGGCGCGCTGATTTCCGGGCGACTGTTGGGTGACGTGCGAATGAAAGCCGAAACCAAGCGCTCGTCGACCTCGCCGGCGTAGCGACGCAACAGTTACGGAAGTTTCGGCTGGCTCTCGACTTCGGCCTGTTCGGTGTCGGTGGCCGGATCCCCAGATTCCGGATCCCCGGATTCCGGGTGGTCCCCCACCCCGAGGTCGTCGTACGGATTGAGCACTGCAAGAACCAATGTCACGACGCACGCCGCGAGCGGCTGAAACAGAAGCACGAGCAAAGTTCCGACGTTCGGGGCCCGCGCAATGATCTCCCCGACCGCCGGATTGTCGGCCGTGGGGAAACGCAGTTTTGTCACGCCCGAACCCACGAGTGCCATCAGTCCGGTACCTGCCACTGAACCGACTATCAACCCGCCCAGGGCATAAGGACCTCGACTCAGGCGTGCCAACCAGGCCGCCACCGCCGACAGCACACCGACGATCAGTGCCAGCCAGATGAACACGGCGCTCGCGTCGAACTGATGAAGGCTCTCACCCGTCAACGCGACGCCGCGCCCCTCGGACACCACCAACAGGTGCTCGGCCGGAGCCAAGAACGCCCACAGCACACCGACGAGCACGCTCACGCCCGCAATGGTTGCGGCGATCACGATCGCGGTGCGCAGACGAATCTGCCGAAGAGAGATCACACAGAGTGACGCTACCTGCGGGCGACGTCGATCGAGTCGACGACACCGTGTCGGGAGCATTTCGCCCACCATCCGTCAGGGCTGACCTGAACGATCATGCGGCGCCCGCACTGCTCGCAGAAGCGAGGAGGCTCGAGCCCCATCGACGCCGCAGTCGGCGTCGGATCGTCGACGCCGTCGACGATCCGACGCCCGGTGAACGGGTTGTACCGCTCCTCGGTCACCGGAGTGCTCACAGAGTGTCGTTCAGTGCTTTGATCGGCATCTGCAGATCCACCAACAAATCCAGATCCTTCTCGGCGGGACGTCCGAGGGTCGTCAGATAGTTGCCGACGATCACGGCGTTGATTCCGCCGAGGATGCCCTGCTTGGCACCCAGGTCGCCGAGAGTGATCTCGCGTCCACCTGCGAAGCGCAGGATCGTGCGAGGCAGCGCGAGACGGAAAGCGGCCACGGACTTGAGCGCCTCGCTGGCGGGCAGCACGTCCAGATCACCGAACGGCGTACCCGGACGCGGGTTGAGGAAGTTGAGCGGGACCTCGTCCGGCTCCAGTTCAGCCAGGTTGGCCGCGAATTCTGCGCGCTGCTCCAGCGATTCACCCATGCCGAGGATTCCGCCGCAGCACACTTCCATGCCTGCTTCACGAACCATCCGAAGCGTGTTCCACCGCTCTTCCCACGAGTGCGTGGTCACGACGTTCGGGAAATGCGACTTCGAAGTTTCCAAGTTGTGGTTGTACCGGTGCACACCCATGGCGGCCAGTTGGTCGACCTGCTCCTGGGTGAGCATGCCGAGCGAGCAGGCGATCTGGATGTCGACCTCGTTGCGGATCGCCTCGATGCCTGCGGCAACCTGAGCGAGCAACCGGGCGTCGGGTCCGCGGACGGCGGCCACGATGCAGAACTCGGTAGCGCCCGACTTCGCAGTCTGCTTGGCAGCTTCCACCAAGCTCGGGATGTCCAACCACGCCGCGCGAACCGGCGACTGGAAGAGTCCGGACTGCGAGCAGAAATGGCAGTCCTCAGGGCAGCCGCCCGTCTTCAGGCTGATGATGCCCTCGACCTCGACCTCCGGTCCACACCACTTCATACGCACATCGTGGGCGAGAGCCAGCAGGTCTTCGAGCCTGTCGTCGTCGAGTCGGAGTACGTCGAGCACCTGGCTTTCGGTCAGGCCAACTCCTCTTTCGAGAACTTGCTCGCGCGCCTGGTCGAGGATGTCGACCGTCGCAGGGGCCGTGCTAATCGGGGGCGGGGTCACAGACGTCTCCTTCGAAACCAGCAAAATTGAACACCGTACAAGTTGAACGGTGTTCACGTTAGAGACGTGGTGGAATACTGTCAAAGGCGGGTCCGATCGACATTCGATCGAAAGCGCTCCACAGCGGGACGAAACGAGGGGAACAACAAGTGCAGTTGCGACGCGGCGACGTGCTGGACGGCGCCATGGCGATACTCGACGAGTTCGGACTTGCCGACCTCACGATGCGCAGGCTCGCGACCTCACTAGGTGTCCAACCCGGCGCTCTCTACTGGCATTTCCCGAACAAACAGACCTTGCTGGGCGCGGTTGTCGACAAGATCCTCGAAGACCTCGACGCCCCCGTCGACGCAGACACGTGGCAAGAAGCGTATTCCGAACTGGCACACAGACTTCGGTCTGCCCTACTGGCGCACCGCGACGGCGCCGAGTTGGTCAGCGCCACCTTCGCCTCGCGGATGACAAGCAGCAAGGTGCGCGAGCATTTCGTACAAGCCGGGCAAGAATCCGGGCTATCACGCGAGCATGCCCAACTCGCGGCGTACGCCCTGCTGTACTACGTGCTCGGCCATACCGTGGACGACCAGTCCCGAGCGCAGATGGAAGAAATGGGGGCACTGACCCGAGCACCCATTTCCCCCGACTCCCCCGAGGTGATCGGCGGCGGTTCCGACGAGGACCTCCTCGACGGCGATCCGACAGTGCGCTTCCAGTTCGGCCTGGACCTGTTCATCGACGGCATCCGCACTCGCCTGAATTCGACCACACATTCAACGCGCACCGAATCGGCTCTACGACACTCCTGACAGTCGGAGTACTGCAGTAGTGCCGGCCGCGACAATCACCACGACCACCAACGGCGCCTTGAACCAGGCGCAGATGCCTCCGGCCACCACGCCGAGCATCCGCGCCGGCCCCGCAACGTCATGCCCGGTGAAGACCGTCGATGTCACAACCACTGCGAGCAGCAGCACCACGACAGCACGATCGAGGGTTTTCTCGGCAAAAACCGAAAGCTTCACCCGAGCGCGGAGCAGAACGCCACTTGCCCGCAAAGCGTAAGAGCCGCAAGCGAACACGACAATGCCGATCCAGACCGAAGCGGCATTCATCGAACCTTCTCCCTGAACGGTATCGTCACCGCGATACTCAGCAGCGCTACGAGCGGCGCGGTACCGGGCGGCAGGAACGGCGACGTGGCCACCGCGACTGCTGCACCGATCAGGGCGGCAAGCAGCGTCACCTTTTCCTTCAGCGCAGGCAGGACAAGGGCCAGAATGACAGCCGGAAACGCGGCATCCAATCCCAACGCGCCAGGGTCTCGGACGACGCTGCCGAGCAACCCGCCCAGGAGCGCTCCGATCGGCCACGACACCGCGATCCCGATTCCACAGAACCAGAAAGCCGCACACTTGCGCTCCACGGAGTCCTGCGCCATGGCGACCGCGACGCTTTCGTCGTTGACCAGGTGCGCGCCGACCAACTTGCGCCAGCCCGAGCCCCTGCGCCAGCCTGAATCTTTGTAACGATCCCTGCCGAGAAATGATCCTGCCGACATCCCGTAGGCGAAGTTACGGGAGTTGATCAACAAGCCCGCCACAACAGCAGCGGTGGCACTGCCTCCGGCTGCGATGATTCCGATGAACAAGAACTCCGAAGACGCTCCCAGAACGAGTACAGCCAACGCCAAAAGCTGCCACAACGAGAATCCAACTGATCCTGCCGTCACACCGTAGGACACACCGACGATGGCCACGGAGAGACAGATCAGCACGCTCACCCGAACCGTGTCTCGATCAACTGTTCGCCATAAAGAACGCATGTATTCTATGTTGAACGAAGTGACACCGTTCGTCAAGTAGAACGATCGATCGGAGAATTGAACGATGCCCAGTAATGAAAGTAATGAAACGGATACAGCGGAGACTCCTCAGAAACTGGTCGCCGTCGCACTCAAACGCGAACGTGCCCGAGCAGGCTTGAGCCTTTCGGAGGTCGCCCGGCGCGCCGATATCGCCAAGTCCACACTCTCCCAACTCGAATCCGGACTCGGAAATCCGAGCCTCGAAACTCTGTGGGCACTCGGAAACGCATTGGGTGTGCCGTTCTCACAACTCGTCGACTCTCAGGCACAGACCGTTCAGTTGATTCGAGCCGGAGAAGGTCCCGCGATTGCGTCGGCAAACGCGTCGTACATCGCGACACTCTTGGCGCCGAGCCCACCGAACGCACGACGCGATCTGTATCGGATAGTCGCCGAACCGGGCGAGCCGCGTATTTCGACTCCGCATGCACGCGGCACCACCGAACACGTCGTGATCGGCACCGGACGGGCGCAGGTCGGGCCCACTGCAAATCCGATCGAACTCGGACCGGGCGACTATCTTGCTTATCCCGGCGACGAGGAGCACATTTTTCGGGCGCTCGAACCAGGGACGACAGCGATCTTGGTATCGGAACACACCTGAGCCGCGATGAGTTTCGCCGCTGCGGGAAGTCTGTATCTGGGAGGTGGTGTGGCCAGAGCCTCGATTGCCGACGACAGTAACGACCGACAGCAGGAGGACCCATGTCCGGATCCAGCATCAGCAGCATTTTGCTCTCGAGCACCGACCCCGAACGCTTGCGCGACTGGTACGCCGAGGCGTTCGCCCCGAAGGTCGACCGGACTCCCGGCGAACCCGGCTACGACGTGCTCGACTTCAACGGTTTCTACGTGATGCTCGACAGACGCGACGACGTCGGCGAGACCAACCCCCAGCCGGGTCGCATGTTCCTCAACGTCGAGACCGACGACGCCCGGTCGATCGCACAGCGCATCGATGCGCTCGGCGGAAACTGGCACGCTCCACTCGAAGACCGCGGGGGCAGTTTGTTCGCCACCGCGATCGACCCCGACGGAAACTACGTTCAGATCATCGAGTTCAGCGAGGAAGCCAGGGCCGAGATGGAATCCGGAATGACGGATTCCCAAACCACCTAGTCCGGCAACCGCTGGGAACGGAGATAGTCATGCTTACAGACACGAAAGCATTCAGCGGATTTTCGGTGGCAGACATCGACTCTGCAAAGAAGTTCTACGGCGAAACACTCGGGTTGAAGGTAACCGACGGAGACATGGGACTGATTCGCCTACATCTTGCCGGCGGAACCGAGATCCTCGTTTATCCGAAGCCGAATCACGAAGCGGCGACCTACACGATTCTCAACTTCGTCGTCGACGACATCGACACAACCGTCGACCAACTGACCGCACGTGGCGTGGAGTTTCTCAAATACGACGGATTCCCCCAGGATGCGCGAGGCATCATGCGTGGCAACGGCCCCGACATCGCCTGGTTCACCGATCCCGCCGGCAATGTTCTGTCGGTGATCAAGGAGTCCTGACGCGCTTAACCGCTGAACAGCTGCGACTGCCGCTGTTCAGCGGTGTCGGTGTTGGAGCGTTCTGCTGCCGCAGTTTCACGCTCGGCAGCCAGTTGCTCGGCGCTTTTTGCGTCGACAACGGGCTCCGACGCGCTGAGGTCGGAAAACAAGCCACTGCTCGATTCGTTCACATGCCACCCTTTTGCCTGGTCATCGTTGCCGCGCGCAGATAAACCTGCGTTAGAGATCGGTCGATGGCTACTCAATTACTGCCGCCCGTACGGCGCCGACAAGACGCCGATGACTCAGCAGTTCTTCACCCAGTGTTGCACGCCTGTGTTTTCCACGAGAAATTCGGTCCAGACGGGTTGTCATCGCCCGCACGGCGGAGCAATGTGAAAGATGAGCGCGGAGCAGGTCGGCAGCACTTTCGTCGGACACCTGGCCCCTCAATTCACCGCACAATTTTTGGAGGAATCATGTTGGGAATTGCTTTGGGCCTCGGCAGCGCCGCTGTCGGAATCGGCCTCGGACTGCTCGGTGCAGGAGCGGGAATTCTGCTGAGCGACAAGACCGTCAAAACCGCACGACGTGAACTCACCGCCTGACGAGGCCGAGCGCACTGAATTTTTGGGCACTCGGGTCGGTATTCGGGTGAACGCCGCGATGCGACACCCCGCACAGTGGGTGTTCGCACGGGCCGCGCATCGACGTGGCGTGCATACCGGCGTAGATGTTCCGACGAGCGCGCAGGACGTGCTCGACCGGTTGACGGCACTCCGAATAAGTACGTGGAGTTACGGATTCGACCACAAGTCGGTCCGTCACCTGGGTCCGATGGCGCAAGACTTTGCGGCGATTTTCGGCTTGGGATCCAACGCCCGCCGGATCTCCGCCGTCGACGCGAACGGCGTCTGCATGGCGAGCATCCAAGCGTTGAACCGCAAAATCAGTGCCCTCGAGACAGAAGTCAGCGCGCTCGAGAAGGACGTGAACAGACTGAGACGGGAAACGGGAGACACGAGCACGACTCGGAATGCATTGGAAACAAACAACAATCACATATCCACACCGCTCGACGAATTCGGTGGATCCACCGGTCTGTAGTTTGTTCGGTGTGACCGCCCCTGATTCAGACTCCGACTCAGCGCCCAACGTGATTGCCGCGCTGTTCGACGTGACGTCCGATTCAGTCGGCGACGAACATGTCGAACAGGTACTTGCCGAATTCGGCTTTGGCGCAACGGAGGTCGCGGAGACCGCGGCCCGCATCCGGGCCAGTCGGTCGGAATTTCGGCGACTTCGCCGTCGCGAGAGCGAATTGGCGGTTCTCTATTCGAGTGCACGTGAGCTCGCGCAGGTTCGCGACGTGGACACACTGCTGCAGAGGCTGGTCAACCGCGCACACGACATCATGGGCACCGACGTCACGTACCTGTCCGAGTTCGACGTGATCACTCGTGACCTGAATGTTCGAAAGACGGCCGGCGCGGTCTCGCCGGAACTCCAGCATCTGCAAGTTCCTGCCGGCGCGGGACTGGTCAGCGCGATTGCCGAATCTCGAGCAGCCCAATGGGTTCAGAACTACAGCGACTACACGCAGTCGCGCCATGACGAAGTGGTCGATGCCGCGATCGTCGCCGAGGGTCTGGTGGCGATTCTCGGCGTGCCGATGCTCTCCGACGGCCAGATCCTCGGAGTCCTGTTTGCCGCCGACCGTCGGGAACGGCGTTTTACCGCAGATCAGATCGCCCTGCTCTCGGCGCTGGCTGATCACGCCTCGGTGGTCCTGCAAACCGCGCGGGCACTCGACCGCGCCGAGGAATCCGCTGCCGAGACCGGGCGAGCACTCGACGAGCTGCGCGAACACGTGTCCGCGCGGGACAAATCGAACGTCGTCCACCAGGATCTGATCCACGCCGTTCTCCGCGGCGGCGGATACGCCCAGGTTGCACGAACTCTCAGCAGCTCTCTCGAGCGCAGCACCGTCGTCGTCGACAGTGAGCTACGCCCTCTCGTGAAATCCTCTGGCGAGCAGATCACGACGGTGCCGATGTCTCTTCCTCCCGCCGTGTCCGAGGCCATCGACCAGAGTCGCCGAAGCGGCCGATGCACGTTTGTCGCCGATGACAGTGAGACCGTGATCCAACTCGTCAGCGCCGTCACCGCCGGAGAATCGTTCCTCGGGGCCATCTTGCTGAATCGTTCGGACGCGCCGATCGGCCCCGTCGAACTCCGGACCGTGGAACGGGCAGCTCAGGTCACTGCCATCCTCGTGTTGCAACACTCGGCGGCGGCAGCAGCGGACCGGCGTGCACGTGACGAACTGGTCGCCGACTTGCTGAGCACTGCCCCCGAGCGCAGGCGCGATCTCGAACGTAGGACCCGAAACCTCGGCATCTCACTCGGCGAACTGGACACCGTCCTCGTGGTGTCGGTCGCTCCGGAACTCCGCACCGCGACGCTCCGTGCAATCGGGCAGAGTCTGCCGGTCGGAGCTTTGGCGTCGCAGCACGCCGGATTGATCGCGGTGGTCTCGCGCTCGGGGAACCCTGCAGCCGCGGCGACCGTCGTTCACCGCCAGATCACCGGTTCGGTAGGACCCCACGCAGTAGTCATTGCGCCGGCAACGGCGGAGCGCCCCGAAGAGCTCCCGGCGCGCTTCACCTCTGCGCTGCGCACCGCCCGCCTACTGTCGGCGTTGGGCAAGACCGACGGCGCGGTCACGACTGCGTCGTACCTGCCGTACACCGTTCTGTTCGGTGAGAATCCGGAATCACTCCATCAATTCGTCGACGAAGTAATCGGCCCGGTACTCGCCTACGACCGTGACAAGGACACCGATCTCACGGCGACCCTTCGGGCTCTGGTCCGCAACGACGGCAGCCCGACCAAGGCTGCCCGCGCACTCAACTACCACCCGAACACCGTCGTTCAGCGACTCGACCGCATCCGCACGCTCCTCGGTCACTCGTGGCGTGAAGACGAGAACTTCTTTCGCGTGTCCATGGCGACGAGGCTCGACGAACTTCGAGAAGTGGGAGCCGAAGAGGGTGGAAGCGACATCAACGACAGCGGCGATGGTGCATGACACTACAATTTCGACCGATCGATGTGTTGTGGGCACGTGGTCTGGCAGGCATCAACCTCCCTACTGTGAAGCGGAGCACAGAACCACTTCAGGAGGACGACCCCCCGTGTCATCAACCAGCAGCCGATCAACCAACAGCCGCATCGCCGATTTCCGGTCCTACGACGTCGCCGCACGGCGCGCCGAGATCGTTCGCCAGACCGACCTGACCGAAGCAGACATCGCGGTCTACGACGCTGCCGACGGCCTCACCATCGATCAGGCCGATCGCATGGTCGAGAACGTCCTCGGCGTCATCGGCATCCCGGTCGGCGTGGCCACCAACTTCACGATCAACGGCACGGACTACCTGATCCCCCTCGCCACCGAGGAGCCGTCGGTAGTCGCAGCCGCGAGTAACGCTGCTCGCATCGCACGCGGACTCGGGGGCTTTCACGTCTCGAGCACGCAGCCGATCATGCAAGCCCAGATTCAACTCGTCGACGTCGTGGATCCGGCAGCTGCCCGCATCCGACTCCTCGAGGCACGTGAAGAAATCATTGCACTCGCCAACGAGCAGGACCCGAAGCTGGTCAGCGTCGGGGGTGGCGTGAAGGACATTTCGGTTCGCATCGTGTCCTCGGACAAGGCCGCCTACGTCGTCCTCCACCTTCATGTCGACGTACGAGATGCCATGGGCGCCAACGCAGTCAACACGATGGCAGAGGCAATCGCGGATCGAGTAGCCGAGATCGGCGGCGGGCACGTCGTTCTTCGCATTCTCACCAACAAGGCAGATCTGCGGCTGACGCGCGTTCGTGCCGTGTTCGACGCCGAATTGATCGGCGGTGCAGAGGTAGTGGACAACCTGATCCATGCCGCACGCTTGGCGGAGCTGGATCCCTACCGCGCCGCGACACACAACAAGGGCATCATGAACGGCATCAGCGCCGTGGTGTTGGCAACCGGAAACGACACGCGCGCAGTCGAAGCCGGGTGCCATTCCCATGCAGTCAACGCCGACGGGATCTACTCGTCGCTCTCGCATTTCGAGAAGAATGCCGACGGCAACATCGTCGGCACCCTCGAGCTACCCATGCCGGTCGGCCTCGTCGGCGGCGCCACCAAGGTGCACCCGGTAGCGCAGGCCGCAATCAAGATGCTCGGCGTCGAGAGCGCCGAAGAACTCGCCGGCATCATCCTGGCAGTCGGCCTGGCGCAGAACCTGGCTGCTGTCCGCGTTCTGGCCAGTGAGGGTGTCCAGCGCGGACACATGGGGCTGCACGCCCGCAACATCGCTGCCACCGCCGGAGCGCAGAAGAGCGAGATCGACGCCGTGGTTGCACGCCTGATCGCGGACAAGAGCATTCGCGTCGAGCATGCCGAGAAGGTTCTCGCCGAGATCCGCGGCGGAAACTGACGACAATGACCGAAACAGTTGCAGGATCACCGGTGTGGAAGCCGGCGCCTCATCGAGTGCCGGCGCCGGGGCTGCCGACCTCGGTCCGGATCTACGAAGTCGGGCCACGCGACGGACTTCAAGCGGAAACAGCGGTGATCCCGACCGAGACGAAAGCCCAGTTCATCGAACGCCTGGTCGCGGCCGGCTCCCGCACTGTCGAATTGACGAGTTTCGTCTCACCTCGATGGATCCCGCAACTTGCGGACGCGGAAGAATTGATGGGTCGGCTGCACCTGCCGGACTCGGTACGTACGGTCGTTCTTGTCCCGAACCGCAAGGGTCTCGAGCGGGCCGTCGCCGCCGGAGCGAGCGAGGTTGCAGTATTCGTCAGCGCCACAAAGGAATTCGCGAAACGCAACCTCAATTCCACGGTGGACGGCGCGATCGCCGCGGCTGCCGAGGTCACTACGGCCGCCCGAGCCCTGGGACTTCCCGTCCGCGGCTACATCTCCATGTGCTTCGGCGACCCCTGGGAAGGCTCCGTGCCCGTCGAGCGTGTCGCCGACATCGCAAAGACCCTGATCGACAGCGGTGTCACGTCACTCTCACTCGGCGACACCATCGGCGTCGGCACACCTGGCCATGTGCTCGCTTTGCTCGGCGCCCTCCGAGAACGTGGCATCCCCACATCGCAGATCGCCATGCACTTTCACGACACCTACGGCCAGGCGCTGTCGAACGTCTATGCGTCGTTGACCGCTGGGGTATCCGAATTCGACAGTTCCGCAGGTGGTCTCGGACGGTGCCCGTATGCCAAGGGCGCGACCGGAAATCTCGCCACCGAGGATCTGGTGTGGATGCTCCACGGCCTCGGGATCGACACCGGCATCGACCTGGATTCGCTCACCGATACAAGCAGCTGGATGGCCGAACAGATCGGCCACTCGAGCCCGTCCCGAGTTGTCACCGCCCTCCGCGCAGCACGCACCTGACACCCGCAACGCAAGCCCCTCATCTCGCAAGCCCCTCCCTGTACGACCCCGCCATGCATGACACTGGAGAAGACTGATGTCACCACCGCAGCCGGCAACGACGCCGACCACCACAACCGAGCCGACCGAGCAGCAGACATACCTCGAAGTCTGGGGTGACACCGTCAACGGTCGACACCTCGCGATCTCCGTTGCAGTCGGCAGTGTCGTCGGCGCCTCGGCCCTTCTCGCGGCCCAGGCACTGTTCGAACGGGTCGTCAGCGAACCGTCGTTGGCCCAGGCGTACAGCCTTCTGGTCGGCATCGCGGCCTGCCTGCTCGCCGGGGTGGTCTGCGGAATCTTCATCAAGCCGAAGCGGATAGTCGCCTTGGCCGCCGCCGACGCGGAGTCGATCGACGGTGTCATCACGACGATGAGTGAACAGCGCCAGGGTCTGGGCACTCTCGCCGACATTCCGGAGCAGAGCCGACAGGAACTTCGCGAGCTGGGTCTGTACGACCACTTCGCCGCTGCCGAGGCCGAGCACGCACGGGTCTCGAACACACCGAAGGACGGTGGGCTCGCATGAGTTCGGTTCTGACCAACGAAATTCTGATTGCCGTTCTCTTCGGCATCATCGGCGCGGTCGCATTCACGTTCATCGGATTGATCTCCGGCACGGACGAGACCGCCACGATCGCACCCCTGACTCTGCTCGTGATTCTGCTCGGCGCTCCCCCGGCGGCGGTCTTCACGTTCTTCCTCTCGGGTGCGATCGCCAAACACATGACGCACGCGGTGCCGACGATGCTGCTGGGCATTCCCGGCGACACGATGGCGATTCCACTCTTGCCGGAAGCGCAGATGATGCGCTCACTCGGCATCCCGCACATCGCACTCCGCAAGGCGATCTCGGGAGCAGTGATCTCGGCGTTCGTCGCTGTGCCGGTTGCCGTTTTGTTCGCGACCATCCTCGCGCCGTTCGCGGACACCGTTCAGTCGATAGCACCGTGGCTGTTCCTGGTCGCCGCCATCGGCATCGCCTACGCCTCACCAGGCCGCTGGGCCGGGGTTGTCGCCCTCGTTCCCTTCGTCATCTTGATCCTCGGCGCTCGCGCGTTGACGTCGAATTACGATGTGTCGCTGAACATCAGCTACTTCCTTGCGATCGCAGTCGGGCCGCTGATCGCGGACCTCGCATTGACCTTGGGCCCGTCGAGCCGTAAGGACATGGAACGCAGTGAACCCAAAACCGTTGCATTGGCCCCGGACATCAAAGGATGGAAGGGATACTTCCCCAATCCTCTGAAGGTCCTCGATCGCAAGCAGATCGGTTACACCGCCGCCGCTTCCACGGTGTCGAGCGCAACCTTCGTCTTCAGCCCGGTCGCCATGACTGTTCTGATGGGTGAGCTGGTAGGTGCGCGGATCAAGAACGGCTATCACCGACTGACCACAATGGTCTCGGCGAAGAACGGTACGACGGAATCCACCTACATCGCGGAAACCCTCATCCCACTCGTCGCTTTCGGCCTTCCGCTCAGCCCGCTCGCGGCAGGCCCCGCAGCCCCTCTGTTCAACGCTCCACCGGTGTTCGAGACCAATCAGGAAACCGGAGTGATCAACAATCTCTCCACGTACCTGACGCAGTGGGAGTTCCTGCTCTACGGACTGCTCGCAGTGGTCACGGCAACGGTCATCGCATACCCCTTTGCCATGAACTACGCGTACCGCGCTGCGTCAGCGGTGGTCAAGCACATCAGTCACGAAGCTGTGATCGCGGTGTTCACGGGACTGGTCGTGGTCATCAGCATCTGGGAGGGCGGCATCCTCGGGCTTCTGATCACCGTGACGGTCGGCCTGGTCGGTGGTCTTCTCGGGCGCCTGTTCAAGATTCACGGCGGAGTTCTGTTCATGGGTTACTACGTAGCGCTGTTCAGTGTTCCTGCCCTGATCAATCTGTTCTGAATCGGTCGACTCCACCACCACGTGCGGACCCGCAACAAACTGCGGGTCCGCACGTATTTCTTCAGCTACCGACCGTGAGCGCCACGGTTCGATTGCGGTCCAACTTCTTCGCTCGATACAACGCCTCGTCAGCGCAATCGACCAATTGCGTCAGGTCTGCGTCGCCGTGGGGTGAACACGCGACACCGATGCTGACCGTCGGCCCGAAGTCGCCCAATACTGCCGACGAATTCTCCGCTTGCGCGCGTCGAATCATCTCGGCTGTTTCGGTCGCGCCCTCGAGATCGACACCGGCCATCAGTACGACGAACTCCTCGCCGCCCAATCGGGCGAAGAGGTGCTTGTCATCGAGGTGCCGCCGCACCTGATCGGCAAAACTCACCAACGCTGTATCGCCGGCACGATGACCGAGTTTGTCGTTCACCATCTTGAAGTGATCCAGATCCATCATCAGGACGCTGACCGGACGTCCAGAGTGGCGACGCGGATCGGTCGCACCCGTCACGCTGCCGCCTCGCCGCAAGAATTCGTCCCGGCGCAACGCACCGGTGAGATCGTCGTGGGTGACGGCCTGGGTGAGTGCCTCGAGCGCGCGGCGACGCTCGAGGATCACACAGGCCACCGCGATCGGCGCTACCGCCAGCAGCGACAATCCGATCTGGACCGACGCGCTGACCGGCGAGACGCCCTCGCTGGACAATCCGAGATGGCCGTCGGCCGTCAGTACCAACGTCCAGGCAGTTGACACAGCGGTGAGCACCGACGTGACAAATACATTGGTAAGCAAGGCTGCAGTCACCAGCGCCGGCATGGCAAACGCGATCGCTCCGGCACCGCCTATCACCCACTCCAAGATGATGCAGACGGCCAGCAGCGCCGTCGGAACAAATGATCGACGCACAAGCGTGGCAACAGCTTTCGGTTCTCGATCCACTCGTCGAAGCGAAGGGAGTGTCAGCACCAAGGGGACGATGGTCATGTAGTTGACGAACTCACTCGAGAACCAGAGCAACCAGCCGTCCCACCACTGCCCGCCGAACAGCACGCGGTTCGCGATACCGCCCACGAGCGCCGCCATCGACGCGGCGGCGACAGTCATCGACACGAGATAGCCGACGGACTGAATACTGGTCAGTCGACGGTCCTCACTGTCGACCCAGCGAAAGCCGTAGAAGCCGCTCGCAACCCCGACGATGTTGGCCGCGTTGAGCCACACCGTGGACTCCCATGCCCCACCGGTGATCAGGTCGGCTCCGACATAACCGACTACGACGCAGATCCAGGTGAGCAGTGTGGCGGAACGCGGCGACCGAAAGAGGATCCCGAGTAGCAGCGCGTTGGCCGGCCAGAAGACTGCAAGCGTGCCCGGCAGACGGCTCAGAATTCCGACCAGGCACGAGACGAAGACGACTACGCCGATAAGCAGTGCGCGACGTACGGCCGATGACGACAACGACTTTTCGACCGTGCTCACCACCTACATTCGACTGACCTACTCACAATTCGACAACCACTGTCGGTGACCAAGGCGCCCCGGATGCAGGGTCGCCGCAAGACACCCGTCGAAATATACCGACCGGAATCGTACGCGAGGGACGTCGAAACCCAAGGCGCCCCACTGTGCCTTGGCTATCGATGCAGACAAATCGGATGTTACGTCGTCAGTTGGTCAAATGAAGTTCACCGAGCGTGATCGAAGCGGTGCGAGCAAACTCTCGGACACTCGCGCCCCCACTTCCGGCAGGCATTACCCCGAGAAGGGGAACACCGCTGACCGAGACCAGATCCTCGCGATTGCATCTCTCGGCGAGGTCCGGTTCCTGCGGCCACGAACCGATCACCAACCCGGCGCAGTCCACGCCGGATGCACGTAAGGCTTCCACCGTCAGTGCCGTGTGATTGAGCGTGCCCAGGCCGGACGCAACCACCAGCACCACTGGCGCTGCCAGAGCCGCGGCAAGATCGCGAGCGGTGAACCCGTCGACGCCCAAGCGGACCAGCAAGCCGCCGGCGCCTTCGATCAGGGTCAAGTCGTGGGTGGTGTCCAGGTCGGAGGCGACCCGAACCACGTCGTCGAGCGCCAACAACGGGAGACCACTTCGACGTGCAGCAGTATCCGGCGCCAAAGGTTCGGGGTACCGCGCCAACTCGACCAGCGTCGCACCGCCGCCGGTCAGACGCTCGATCTCGGCCAGATCACCCGCACCGTCCACGTCGACGCCGGTCTGGGCCGGTTTGAGCACCGCAACCGACTTTCCCGACTGCAGGGCGAGCGATGCCAGTGCTGCCGTCACCACTGTTTTTCCGACGTCGGTCGATGTGCCGGTCACCAGGAGAATACTCATGCGCGAGCACCTGCCAATACCTCGCGAAGTACGAGTGAGATCTGCTCCATCTCGGAAGGAGACAGCGTCGCTCGTGCAGTCAGACGCAGCCGTGACGTTCCTTCCGGAACCGACGGCGGGCGGAAGCAACCGACATGCAACCCCTGATCCCGGCACGCGGACGCGGCATCGAACGCCCGCTGCGGATCACCGAGAACGACTGAGACGACAGCAGATTCAGGCGACGGAGCACCGGTGACGTCCGCCAACTCGGATGCCCGGGCCAGGACGTCGAGCGCTCGCGTCGGCTCACGCTGGAGTACGGCGAGTGCAGCCCTGGCCGCGCCTACGGCGGCCGGTGCGAGACCGGTGTCGAAGATGAACGTTCTTGCCGCGTCGATGAGATGCGCGCGGATCTTGTTGTCACCGAGCACAACTCCACCCTGGCTGGCGAGCGACTTGGACAGTGTTGCCGTCACGACGACGTCGGGTTCACCGGCCAGGCCCGACTCGTGGACGAGTCCACGTCCACCGGCACCGCGCACACCGATGCCATGCGCCTCGTCGACCAACAGGATCGCCCCGTACTCGCGGCACACCTGATGCATCTGCCGCAGTGGCGCGAGGTCTCCGTCGGCACTGAAGACCGAATCGGTGACGACCAGCGCTCGCTCTTCCACTCTGCTGCGCAACGTGTCGGCGAGAAAGCCCACGTCCGAATGCGGAGCAACGGCGACCCGAGCACGTGACAGGCGGCAGGCATCCACCAGCGAGGCATGCGATCCCGCATCGGAGACGATCAACGACCCTGGACCCGAGAGCGCCGTCACCGCGCCGAGATTGGCTGTGTAACCGGAGGAGAAGACAAGTCCGGAGTCCGCCCCGACGAACTCGGCCAGTTCGACTTCGAGCAGTTCGTGTTCGGTGGTGGTGCCGGTGACCAGACGCGAGCCCGTGGCGCCCGCGCCCCAACGGCGCAGAGCCGCCGCGGCACCCTCGATCACATCGGGGTGCCGCACGAGTCCGAGGTAATCGTTCGACGCCAGGTCGATCAACGGGGAGTCGACCGTGCGAGGACGGAGTTCGCGACGCAGTCCAGCGGCCCTGCGGTCCGCTTCGACGGCCGTCAGCCAATTCAGCGAGGTGTTCACTTTTCCGACCATACTTGAACACCGTTCAACTCAATGGTTAGGGTGCATCCGTGCTCACAACCGGACTTGATCCCCATGACGTCTCCGCCATCGATGCCGATGTCCTCTGGCATCCGTACGGATCGTTTCCCGCGTCGACTCGTCCGCTGATCGTCGACTCTGCGCAGGGGGCTACCCTGACGCTCTCCGACGGCCGCCGATTGGTCGACGGGATGAGCTCGTGGTGGGCCGCCATTCACGGCTACCGCAATCCCGTGCTCGACACCGCCGCCGCACGGCAGCTCGGCAAAATGAGCCATGTCATGTTCGGCGGACTGACGCACGAACCCGCCGCTCGCCTCGGGCGACTGCTCGTCGACATCACACCACCTCACCTCGACAAGGTGTTCCTCTCCGACTCCGGTTCGGTGGCCGTCGAAGTCGCAGTGAAGATGTGCCTGCAGTACTGGCGGAGCCTCGGAAAGCCGTCGAAGAATCGTTTGATGACCTGGCGCGGCGGATACCACGGTGACACCTTCACCCCCATGAGCGTCTGCGATCCCGACGGCGGCATGCATTCTCTCTGGACCGACGTCCTGCGCCCTCAGGTCTTCGCGCAGGCTCCCCCGGCGGGCTATCTCCCCGAATACGTGCAGGAGTTGGAATCGCTCTTGGCCGAGCATCACGAGCACCTCGCAGCGGTGATCGTGGAACCAGTGGTCCAAGGTGCCGGCGGAATGCGTTTCCACGATCCCGCGTACCTGATCGACCTGCGTAACCTCTGCGACAAGTACCAAGTCCTCCTGGTCTTCGACGAAATCGCGACCGGATTCGGACGCACCGGAGAATTGTTCGCCGCCGATCACGCCGGCGTCAGTCCCGACGTCATGTGCGTCGGCAAGGCACTGACCGGCGGGTACATGAGTCTGGCGGCAACGCTGTGCACCACGGAGATCGCGGAGACCATCACTGCCGGTGAGGGCGGCGGGCTGATGCACGGCCCCACCTTCATGGGCAATCCACTCGCGTGCGCCGTCGCGGTGGCGTCGACCGAACTTCTGCTTGCGATGGACTGGCGGCGTGACGTCGCAACCCTCGAACGTGGCCTCGCTCGAGGCCTCGCCGAAGCCGTCACAATTCCCGGGGTCGTCGACGTCCGCGTCAAAGGCGGAATCGGAGTGATCGAACTCGAACAGCCGGTCGACATGCAGAGCGCGACCGATGCAGCCGTCGACGCCGGCGTCTGGCTCCGGCCGTTCCGCAACCTCGTGTACGCGATGCCTCCGTACCTGTGTTCGGAGGCAGAGGTGGAACAGATCACAGCCGGAATGCTTGCAACCGCCCGCAGCCAGGCGAAACGGTGATCGGCACCGTAGACAGTCGACGAGATTCGATCGGCTGCACCCGATAGGGTCTGATTCATGGATCAACCGCCGAGCGAGACCTCAGCCACTCCCATCCCGGTATGGCCTGGCAGTGCGTACCCACTCGGTGCCACCTACGACGGCGCGGGGACCAATTTCTCGCTCTTCTCCGAGGTCGCCGAGGCCGTCGAGCTGTGCCTGATCGCCAAGGACGGAACCGAAACCCGCATTCGGATGGACGAGGTCGACGGTTACGTCTGGCATGCGTACCTTCCGTCGGTATCCCCCGGCCAGCGATACGGCTACCGCGTACACGGGCCGTACGATCCGGCTGCAGGTCTGCGATGCGATCCGAGCAAGCTCCTGCTGGACCCGTACGGAAAAGCGTTCGACGGAGACTTCGACGGAGACCGTTCGCTGTTCTCGTACGACGTCGAATCGGCGGCGGACCCCGAACCTTCAGGAGACGACGAATCTCCCGCCGTGGAGCCGCAAGAGGCTACCGACGACACGAGTTCGGAAGCCGAATCGGACGAGGTGGGCCTCGAAGACGACTCGCCCACGGGCGATCAGGAATCGGACGAGATCCTCGAGCCCGAACCCTTCGAGCCGGAACCACTCGTCAACGAACCCGCCACCATCCCTTTCCCCCAACATGATTCGCTCGGCCATACGATGTCGACCGTCGTCATCAACCCGTTCTTCGATTGGGCGTCCGACCACTCGCCGAAGCGTCCGTATCACGAGACGGTCATCTACGAAGCGCACGTCAAGGGTATGACCGCGACGCATCCCGGAGTTCCGGAGGAATTGCGCGGCACGTACGCGGGGCTCGCTCATCCGGTGATCATCGAGCACCTCACCGATCTGGGTGTCACGGCGATCGAACTGATGCCGGTCCACCAGTTCATGCACGATCAGGTGCTTCTCGACCAAGGTCTGCGAAACTACTGGGGTTACAACACCTTCGGCTTTCTCGCTCCGCACACCGACTACTCCTCGGCCACGAAACCCGATGCGGCCGTAGCGGAATTCAAAGCCATGGTGCGCAGCTTCCACCAGGCGGGTATCGAAGTGATCCTCGACGTGGTCTACAACCACACCGCCGAGGGCAATCACATGGGGCCGACCATCAGCTTCCGCGGAATCGACAATGCCGCCTACTACCGCCTGGTCGACGGCGACGAAGAGCACTACATGGACTACACCGGAACGGGCAACAGCCTCAACGCCCGTCATCCGCATACGCTGCAATTGATCATGGACTCTCTGCGGTACTGGGTCACGGAGATGCACGTCGACGGTTTCCGCTTCGACCTCGCCTCGACACTCGCCCGTGAACTGCACGACGTGGACCGCCTTTCGGCCTTCTTCGATCTCGTGCAACAGGATCCGATCGTCAGTCAGGTGAAGCTGATCGCCGAACCGTGGGACGTCGGCGAAGGCGGTTACCAGGTCGGCAACTTCCCCGGCCTGTGGACCGAATGGAACGGCAAATACCGCGACACCGTCCGCGACTACTGGCGTGGTGAGCCGGCAACGCTGGGGGAGTTCGCCTCCCGTCTCACCGGATCCTCTGATCTCTACGAGGCCACCGGACGTCGCCCTGGCGCGAGCATCAACTTCGTCATCGCTCACGACGGTTTCACCCTGCACGACCTCGTCTCGTACAACGAGAAGCACAACGAAGCCAACGGCGAGAACAACAACGACGGCGAATCGCACAACCGATCTTGGAACTGCGGGGTCGAAGGCCCCACCGACGACCCGGAAATCCTCGAACTGCGTGGCCGTCAGAGCCGGAACATACTGGCTACGCTGATGCTCAGCCAGGGCACCCCGATGCTTGCTCACGGCGACGAGATGGGCCGAACTCAGCAGGGTAACAACAACGTTTACTGCCAGGATTCGGAACTGTCATGGATGGATTGGACTCTCGCGGAAACCAACGCCGACCTCGTCGAGTTCACCAAGCGCGCAATTGCCTTGCGCGCCAAGAACCCGGTCTTCCGGCGTCGTCGATTCTTCGAGGGGCGACCTATTCGAAGCGGCGATCAGAGTCGCGACATCGCCTGGCTCACGCCGTCTGGCGAAGAGATGACTCCGGCCGACTGGGACAGCGGTTTCGGCAAGTCGTTGGCTGTCTTTCTCAACGGTGACGCGATCCCGGAACCGAACTACCGTGGCGAGCGCGTCACCGGAGATTCGTTCCTTCTCTGCTTCAACGCCCACTACGAAGATCTCGAATTCTCCACCCCCAACGCGGACTACGCGTCGGAGTGGACCGTCGTACTCGACACCTCGGTCCCCACCGGTGAGAGCGATACCGTGATCAAAGCCGGAACAACATTGGATGTAAAAGCGCGAGCATTGACGGTACTTCGCAGAACCGCTTGAGGGAGACGTGCACATGGCCCCGATAACCAGCACCTACCGACTGCAGTTGCGACCGGATGCATTCACTCTTCGTGATGCGGCCGCACAGGTGGACTACTTCGAGGCATTGGGGGTCTCACATCTCTATCTCTCCCCCATCCTCACTGCAACGTCCGGATCGACGCACGGCTACGACGTCACCGATCCGACAACCGTGTCCGAAGGACTTGGTGGCCGCGAGGCCCTGGTGGAGCTCTCGCGCGCCGTTCGATCACGTGGGATGGGCCTGATCGTCGATCTGGTCCCCAACCATGTCGGTGTCGCCAAACCTCGCGAAAATGCTTGGTGGTGGGACGTTCTCACGCACGGGCAGTCGTCGGAGTACGCGCATTTCTTCGACGTCGATTGGGCCGAGGACAACGGAGCCAACGGCGCCGACGGCAAACTCTCACTCCCGGTACTGGGTAGCCCGGACGATCTCGACGCACTGACTGTCGAGAAAGATGGCGAGGAAACACTTCTCGCGTTCTACGAGCACCGCTTCCCCATCGCTGCCGGTACTGAATTCGGATCTCCACAGGAGGTGCACTCCAGGCAGTCGTACCGACTCGTACCGTGGAACGCCGGGATCGTCAATTACCGACGGTTCTTCGCCGTCAACGAACTCGCTGCGCTGCGCCAGGAGGACCCCCAAGTCTTCGAACTCTGCCATCGGCAAGTGAAGTCGTGGGTCGACGAAGGACTGATCGACGGCGTTCGCATCGATCATCCGGACGGACTCGCGAATCCGGCGGAATATCTCGGGCGCCTGCGAGAACTGATCGGACCAGATCAGTGGCTCGTGATCGAAAAGATCCTCGGCCATACGGAACCACTCGATCCGATGCTCCCGATCGACGGCACCACCGGATACGACGCCCTCAATCAGCTGGGCGGCATTTTCGTCGATCCCGCCGCCGAACTCGAATTGACCGAACTCTCGGCAGATCTGACCGGCGACGACGGGGACAGTACGTGGTTGCATCACACCGAACGTCAGTTCAAACGCGACACCGGGCGCGGTGACCTGGCACCGGAGGTTCGCAGGCTCGTACGTGCAATCCGACGCGAAACCGGAAGTCGTTGCAGTGAGACCGAACTGAACGACGCAGTTGTCGTCGCGATCGCTCGGATGCCGGTGTACCGATCCGACTACAGTCCCCTCGCCGGTTTGGCCGCTCGGATCGTCGGTGACATGCACGAATTGGCTCCCGGACATGAACCATCGTTCAACGTGTTGGCGCAATCCCTGGTGAACAGCGGTGAAGCCTCAGTTCGCTTCCAGCAGGTGTGTGGCGCTGTCATGGCCAAGTCCGTCGAAGATCGACTCTTCTATCGGACGGCGCGCCTGGTCTCACGTCAGGAAGTCGGCGGCAACCCGGCATCGCTTGCCGTCTCCGTCGCCGAATTCCATCTCCACAACGCGGACCGAGCGAAGCGGTGGCCGCGCGCGATGACGAGTCTGTCCACTCACGACACCAAACGCGGCGAGGACGTGCGGGCACGGATCGGTGTTGTGTCTCAGGTGCCGACGCTGTGGGCCCGGCTGATTCGCGAGTGGGAAGACGTGTGCCCCAGCCCTGATCCGCTTACCGGATTGTTCTTGTGGCAGAACATCATCGGTGTGTGGCCGGCGGACGGCCGCTCGGCAGCCTCGGTTCCAGAGCTGCGCGAGCGTTTGCACGCCTATGCGGAGAAAGCCGTCCGCGAGTCCGGCGCCAGAACTTCCTGGAACGATCCGGACGTCGACTTCGAGTCGGCAGTGCACCGCTGGATCGACGAGGTGATCGACGGCCCAGTCGGTGATTCGGTCAGCGAATTCGTCGGCAGGATCGCGCGTCACGGCTGGTCGGACTCTCTGGGCCAAAAGCTGCTCCAACTTCTCGGGCCCGGCGTTCCCGACGTCTACCAGGGCACTGAGCTGTGGGAGGACTCGTTGGTCGATCCGGACAACCGGCGGCTTGTCGACTACGGAACGAGGCGATCACTGCTCGATTCCGGCGCCGCGCCGATCGACGCAACAGGAACCGCAAAGTTGCACCTCGTTCGCACGGCACTGACACTGCGGCGGGAGAACCCCTCGTGGTTCGATCACGGTGAGTACCGGCCGGTCTTCGCTTCAGGTTCCGGATCCGGTCATCTGGTCGGCTTCTCGCGCGGCCCGGCAGGTGATCCGCCTATGGTCGTTGCTCTGGCGACGCGACATTCGCTCAGACTCTCGTCGCACGGTTGGAGAGATACGCGAGTGGACCTGCCAGATGGCGAATGGGTCGACGCACTGAGCGGACAACCCGTCTTGTCTTCGGATGCGCGGGACATCTTCGCTGCCGGGCCATGTGCCCTGTTGACCAGGGTGCGCTGAGCAGTTTCCGCTGACTGGGCATTCACCCCCGAAAAGAACTTCGTCGCGCTAACTTCCGAAGAGCAGATCATCACCACTAGTCGGAGGTTTGAGCATGGCCGCCAGTCGATTCACCGGAAAAGTTGCCTTCATCACCGGAGCCGCCCGTGGTCAGGGGCGCGCCGAAGCTGTCCGGCTGGCAGAAGAGGGCGCAGACATCATCGCCGTCGACGCGTGTGTTCAATTCGAATCCACGTCGTATGCCGGCGCCACCGACGACGACCTGGCCGAGACAGTCGAACTGGTCAAGGCCCTGGACCGTCGAATTGTCGCTACCAAGACCGACGTTCGCGACTTCTCTGCGCTGTCCGCGGCGCTCGCGGCCGGCATCGACGAATTGGGGCGACTTGACGTCGTCGTCGCGAACGCCGGAATCTGTTCTGCCAACATGTCCTGGGAAATCACGCCCGAGCAGTGGCAGGAAACGCTCGACGTCAACCTGACCGGCGTCTTCCACACCGCCAAGGCAGCGATCCCGCACCTGATCAAGCAAGGCACCGGTGGCTCGATCATCTTCACCAGCTCCGTCGCCGGCCTGCGCGGCCTCCCCTTCCTCGGCCATTACGTCGCGAGCAAACACGGCATCACCGGTCTGGCCAAGACGATGGCCTCGGAGTTGGGGCAGTACAACATTCGGGTCAACACCATCCACCCACACGGCGTGGAAACCGGAATGCAGATGACGGACATGCGGCCGCTCATCGACGCCAACGCCCACACACTCGGTCCGATCTTCATGCAGACCTTGCCCGACCCGGTCAGCCAGCCGGAGGACATCGCCGCCGCCGTCGCGTTCCTCGGTTCCGACGAGGCCCATCACATCACCGGCATCGCGATGCCGCTCGATCTGGGCACCCTGATCCGCTGATCGAATCTTCTCGAGTTTTTCCCGTCCTCGGGGAATATCGCTTCCCCGAGGACGGTTGCGCGAGACATGACCAAAACTGTTGTAGCGCAGACGTACGGCACGCCCGAGGTCCTGAAGCTGGTGGACGTCGATTTACCGGCACCGAAATCAGGTGAAGTCCTGGTCGACGTGAAGGCGATCGGCGTCAATCCCTTCGACTTCAAGCTCTACAGCGGCGCTTTCGGCACCGACCCCGAGAAACTTCCCATCCGCCTCGGCGGCGAGGCAGCGGGCGTCGTCTCGGCTGTCGGCGACGGCGTCACAAATGTGAACGTCGGCGACGAAGTGATCGTCAGCCCCGGCAACGGCCTCTACTCCGAACAAGTAGTCGTGCCGGTCTCCTCTGTCACCGCGAAGCCCGCAGGCATCAGCTGGGAACAGGCAGCCGGCCTCCTTCTGGTCGGCGGAACTGCAGTCGACGCCCTCGACACCATTCGGGTCGGTTCCGGCGACACCGTTCTCATCCACGGCGCGTCCGGCGGCGTCGGCGCGATCGCTGTTCAGCTGGCAGTTGGTCGCGGAGCTACGGTGATCGGCACTGCGGGAGCCTCGAATCAGGATTACGTGCGCTCGCTCGGCGCGACGCCTGTGCTCTACGGCCACGGCCTCGAAGCGCGTGTCCGTGAACTCGCGCCGAACGGCGTCGATGCGGCGTTCGACACCGCCGGAACGGACGAAGCCGTCGATGCATCTCTGGCTTTGGTCACCGACAAGAGTCGCATCGTCACCATCGTCGCGTTCGGACGCGCCCAGACCGACGGCTTCGCGTCCGTCGGCGGAGGCAATCCGGCAAGTGCGGAAGCGCGTTTGAAGGCTCGATCCGAACTGGTCGAACAAGCCGGTTCCGGACATCTCACCGTGAAGATCGCCAAGACTTTCCCACTAACGGACGTCGCGCTCGCTCACACCGAGTTGCAGAGTTCGCACCCCGCGGGAAAGTTCATCCTCGTTCCGTGACCTTTAGCTCTGTCTTGCCTAGGCCTTAGGGGCGAGTGGAACCAACAGGGTGGTGCCGAACGCGACGAGCACCGATTCGCCTTCGCGTTCGGCATGTACCTCGGCAGTGACGAACACCTGCTTGCGCCCGGCCTTGACCGAGCGCGCCGTAGCGACAAATGCGGTTCCGACGCCCGGACTCACGAAATTGACCGCGCAGTTGGACGCCGCCACGACACCTACCTGGGTGAAAGCAGCAAATCCGCACGCGGTGTCGACGAGTCCCGCCACGAGCGCAGCGTGCAGGTGTCCCGAGTACTGGCCCAGATCCTCACGCCATTCGAGCCGCAGACAAACGCGACCCGGTTCGGCCTCCGTGACTTCGAATCCGGCCCACTGGTTGAAGGCCGCCGAGGCGTTGACCGCACGCAACTGTTCGAGCATTTCAGAATTTCCCATGTAGACCAGTCTACATAGATTGTGGTGGATCGCTGGGGTGTTTAAGCTCCAACTCGTGGCGACTCCCCCGAAACACCGCGAAGCACTCGTACGAGCTGCGGCCGATCTGTTTCGCCGCCAGGGGTATGCGGCAACGGGCCTCAACGAGATCCTCAAGTCGAGCGGGGCGCCGAAAGGTTCGCTGTACCACTACTTTCCCGGCGGCAAAGAGCAGATCGGCGAAGAGGTCGTCCGCGTCGGCGGGCAGTTGGTCACCGACACCCTGACCGAACTCGCCGACAGCCAATCGGACGCCGGGTCGCTGCTGCGCGAGTACGCGCGGTTGCTCGCCGGATGGGTGAGCGATTCGGATTTCCACGAAGGCTCGCCGATCACGACGGTGTTGTTGGAACTTGCCCCCGATTCGGAGAGCGTGACAGCCGCCGGACAGGCGGTGTATCGACAGTGGACTTCGCTACTGCGCGACACACTGATCGCGTCCGGGGTCGGACGTGCGCGAGCGGAACGGCTTGCCGTCCTGGCAGTGTCCGCGCTCGAGGGCTCGCTGGTGCGGGCTCGCGTCGAACGATCCGGTCAGCCGATTCTCGATTCCCTAGGCGAGGTCGCCGACGTGTTCGACGGAGCAATCGCCGCGGCGCACTCTCACTGAGCGAACGCGACCTGAGCGAACGGCACTCTCGGTCTCATGAAGGCGCCGAAAGGTACGTTCGCTCGGAATCGGAGGGTGGCTCAGTCGGCTTCCGGGCGCCACCTCGAGCACCACCGCGGGCCGCGCCGATCCCTGCGACGACGACGCACGCGATACCTGCCACGGCCAGAACACTCGGAACCTGTTGCAGCACAACCAGACCGATAAGCTGCGCGAAAGCAGGCTCGAGACTCATCAGCGTGCCGAACGCCGCCGTGGACAGCCTTCGCAACGAGACCATCTCCAGAACGAACGGCACGACGGGCAGCAAGATCGCGAGTCCGAGGCCCACGAGAATCAGATGCGGAGTCAGCCGCCCGATAGCCGAGTGGCCTACGGCAATTGTCGCGGCCAACCCGGCTACCGCCATCGACACCGCCAGCCCGTTGATACCGGCAACCTCGTCGCCGACGCGCTGGGTGAGCAAAATGTACATCGCCCAGCAGAGCGCCGCACCGAGTGCGTACGCCACACCGACCAGATCGACTGTCCCGGCCCACGGTTCGGTGAGAAGCACGACGCCCACGCCTGCCAGAACCGGCCACAGAACGCGGCCACGCCCCCGGAGCAAAGCAACCGTCAGCGGACCCAAGAATTCCAATGCGCTTGCTGTTCCCAGCGGAAGGCGCTCCACCGCTGCCATGAACAGGAGCGTCATGCCTGCGGTGACCACACCCAGAACCACGCAAGCCAGAAACGCCTTGCGAGTGAACGCCGAAGGGCGGGGCCTGACGATGATCAGAAGAATGATGCCTGCCCAGGCGAGTCGTAGCCACGCCGCTCCGTCTGCGCCGAGCTGATCGATCAGGCCCACCGACACGGCGAGCCCGAGCTGCACGCACAACATCGCCAAAACAGCCAGGCCCACTCCGGCCCGCGCTTTCGTATCCATAGCTGAATTGAACGGGAGGCCAACCGTTCGTGTCCACGCGATTTTGACCTACATTATGTTCACGATTAGTGAATGATCGAAGGATGGAAACCCGTCGACTCCATCTCCTCCTCGAACTCTCCCGCTTGGGTTCGATGCGTGCGGTCGCCGAAGCGCACAACCTCACGACGTCGACAGTGTCCCAACAACTCGCGGCCTTGACCGCGGAGACCGGTACCGCACTGATCGAGCCCGACGGTCGCCGGGTGCGGCTGACGCCGGCCGGTCAACGACTGGCCGATCATGCCGTCACCATCCTGGCAGCCGTCGATGCAGCTCGCCTGGACCTCGATCCGGACGCGGAACCGGTGGGGACCCTGCGAGTCGGCGGATTCGCAACTGCGATCAGAACCGCGATGCTCCCCGTCGCTCGAAGCCTGCAACGCAGTCACCCGCAGGTGGACGTGATGATCTACGAATACGAACCCGTCGAGGCTTTTGCACTCCTCGAACGCGACGATCTAGACCTCGCACTGACGTACGACTACACCCTTGCCCCCGCGTCGCCGAGCCCACTACTCGAAGCAATTCCGCTCTGGTCGACGCCCTGGGGACTGTGTGTTCCCGACGACGCCAAAGCTCCCGACAAGTCCACAGAATCCGGAATCGATCTCCGCGCCTTCGCCGACACGTCATGGATAGTGAACTCACGCAACACGGCAGACGAGCGCGCTGTGCGAACCCTCGCGTCTCTGGCCGGGTTCACCCCTCGGATCACTCACCAGATCGACAGTCTCGACTTGGTCGAACTCTTGATCCTCAGTGGTTACGGCGTGGGGCTGATGCCGCTCGAACGCAAGACTCGCGAAGGCGTGCGCGTCGAACCACTCGTCGATCCGCCCGTCATCCTCACTGCCTATGCGGTGACGCGTCGCGGCCGATCGTCGTGGCCGCCGCTTCGGCTCGTGTTGGACCGACTCACGGCCTACCGATAACTCACATCCGATCAGCGTCGCCGTCGCGGCGCTGCTGCTTGGCAATTCGACGCTGCTCTTCCGCCCGCTCGCGGCACTGACGCAAGAAGGCTTCGTCCGCCGCCGGATCCTGCGCAACGGCACGTCCCGGGCGCTCGTATTCGCCGTAACCGGTTGGGCCGACGTAACCGCGGGGCGCGTTCTGTCCGCGCCCGACCACCAGCCACAGAACCGATCCCAAAGTAGGAAGGAAGATGATGATCAGAATCCAGACGACCTTGGGTAGGTACTGGATGTAGGCGTCATCTCTCGTGATGGCGTCGACGATGCAGAAAATCCACAGCAACATCGTGATGAGGCCGAACAAGGCATAGGGCACGCTGGCGATTCCTCCCGAGAATAAAAAACCCTCGCCATGCTAACGAAAACAGACCAATTAGTACATTAGATTCTGGCGAATGTTGAACTCGAGCCATCCTCGGTACGCATCGACGTCCCATCCACTGACCCGACGCAATTGCTGATGAAGCTGAGGCGAGACGAAAGCGGCAAGTATGCCCGCGGCTTTCTCGAGCGAAATCTCAGGCCTCAACAAGCCATGCTCGGAGAGACCCTCGGCTATCGACATCGCATTGACGGCCGACTGATCCGACGACTCCTCGGATAGTCGACGCATGTCGGCATCCGCACCCGAGGATTCGACCGCGACCATCATCAGAGCGCCGGCACGTTCGAGCAGTCCGATGCCCTGAGCCACGATCTGGGAGACGATCCGGCGAACGTCATCGGGGTCCGAGGCCAGGTTCGGCGCGCCGAGTGGAACCTCTTCGGCATCGAGCGCCGCAGCGAGGGCCGCTTCGAAGATCTCGAGTTTCCCGCCGGGGAAGGCTGTGAACACCGTCCGATCGGCGACGCCGGCCGAGGCGGCAATCTGCTTGACGGTGGCTTTGACATACCCGTCTCGAACAAACAAGGCCGTCGCCGCATCACGAATGAGTTCACGCGTTCGCTGCGCGGAAGCTTCACGCACGCGGGAGTGGTACTGGCGTCTGCCCTCCATTGCGCACACTTTAGCCGCATTCGATGCAACGACCATGCATGGAAAGAATCGTGCAGCTCAGGAGCCTTTTCCGGGGTGATCTATCCAGCCGTCGCTACCGGGAAACACCAACGCCTCGTGGCCGTTGTCGTACCTGACCAGATACGGAGGACCGCCGTCCTCGCCGTGCACCTCGAGAACCTCGGCAGTTACCTCCGCCTGCCCCACCACGCGCCCCTGGACGTGGAGACGGTCACCCACTTCGGCATGCATCACTCCTCCTCGCTGCCCGCTCGCGCAGGCGCAGACCAACCACTGACGTTGTTCCCGCCATGCCGACTCGGAAACCCTGGGGCGAGTTGCCGTCGTGAGAAATCGCATATTCACCGAAGGTGACAGCGACGGGTGAACAGTGGTTCACTCATGGGTGAATTCCCGTTCACCATCGCCGCGTGAAGGACCGTCTCTTGGCATTGCACTCGTCTCCGACCACTCGCCGTTCGAGTCGGCTCATTACCGCAATTCTCTGTCTTTCCGGCACCGTGGTCGCGCTGCAACAAACGATGGTCATTCCGTTGTTGCCCGATTTCCCGAAGATCCTCGGCGTCAGCGCTGACGACGCCTCCTGGCTCGTCACCGTCACGCTCCTCACGAGTGCCGTCGCCACTCCGATCGTCTCCCGCCTGGCAGACATGTTCGGAAAACGACGCATGATGCTGATCTCGATGACGATGATCGTGGTCGGATCACTGGTCGCGGCGATCGGCGGCAACTTTGTCGCCCTGCTGATCGGACGTGGTCTCCAGGGCTTCGCGATCTCGATGATCCCCGTCGGAATCAGCATCATGCGCGACGAACTGCCCAAGGAGAAGGTGGCGTCGGCAACAGCGTTGATGAGTGCCACTCTCGGAATCGGCAGCGCACTCGGGCTCCCGCTGTCCGGGTTGATCTTCGAGCATCTGGGCTGGCCCGCCATCTTCTGGCTCTCGGCGATCGTGGGCGTCCTGCTGATCATCGCGGTAGCCGTCGTCGTCCCGGAATCAAGTGTTCGTACCCGCGGCAAATTCGACTTCCTGGGCGCGGTCATGCTCTCGACAGCACTCACGGCGATCCTCCTCGCCATCTCCAAGGGCGCCCGTTGGGGATGGACGAGCGAACTGACATTGCTGATGTTCGTCATCGGAATCGTGACTCTCGCATTGTGGTTCCCTTACGAACTCCGCGTCACCCAGCCGATGGTCGATCTACGAACGTCGGCCAAGCGGCCTGTTCTGCTGACCAACGTCGCCTCGATCCTCGTCGGCTTCTCGATGTACGCGAACAACCTCTCCACCACCCAACAACTTCAGATGCCGAAGATCTCCGGCTACGGCTTCGAACTGGGCGTGATGGCGGCCGGACTGTGCATGATTCCGGCAGGCCTCGCGATGGTCTTCTTCGCGCCCGTCTCCGCGAACATCACGAAGCGATTCGGAGCCAAGATCACTCTGATCGTCGGCGGCACGGTGCTCGCGCTCGCCTACATCGCGCGAGTGTTCCTGACCGGTTCGATAGCACTGATCATCATCAGCGCGGCGGTGGTCAGCATCGGAACCGCAATCGCCTACTCCGCGATGCCGATGCTGATCATGCGATCGGTTCCGATTACCGAAACCGCGTCGGCAAACGGCCTCAATTCGCTGCTCCGCTCAGTCGGTACTTCCACGTCCAGCGCGGTGGTTGCCGCCATGCTCACGTCGATGGTCATCCCGTCCGGGCCGGGCGAGGGCCTTCCGTCGATCGACGCCTTCAAGAACATCTTCTGGCTGGCCGCCCTCGCCGCCGTGGCTGCTGCCGCTGCCGCTGCGTTCATTCCTCGCCGCGGCGCAAAACCGGAAGCGGCACTTCGCCCGGTGACCCCGGAAGGGTTCGAGCTTCCCGACGCCGCCGTGTCCGAAACGGAAATTGTGGTTGCCGGTCGTGTGGTCCGGGCCGACAGCCGACCGATCCGGCAGGCCGTTGTCACCGTGATGGACATGGAGGGTCGACCGATCGACTGGAGTCGCGCCGACAACGAGGGCAACTTTTCCCTCGCCCTACCCCGGCCCGGACGGTATTTGGTAGTGACGAGTGCCGACGGCTGGTCCCCTCGGTCGCAGGTGATCGCTTTCGACAGCGCGCAATCGACGCACACCGTCGAACTCGGTGACCGCCTCACCATCTCCGGCAAGGTCGGAGTCGGCGGCCGAACAACCTCGGGAACCGTCGTCACGCTCACGAAACCGACCGGCGAATTCGTCGCATCCACCGTCACCGACGGAACCGGGCACTACGGAATCGCACTTCCCACATCCGGCCGGTACATCCTGACCGCGCTGACCGAGAGCGGACACGGCACATTGGCTCGTCAGATAGCGGTCATCGCGCAGTCCACCGTCGTCGATTTCGACGTACCCGTCGATGCCGAGCCGTTGACGACAGTATGAACGCCAGTATGAGCAACCGAACACATGGCGATCGGGTATCGAGGCGAGCGGCATGAGCAGCGGTGAAGCCAGCATCCTCACAGCAGCGAAAGCCTTGTTCGCGGAACGAGGTTACGCATCGACGACCATCAAGGACATCGCGGTCGCAGCCGGCTACTCCCCTGCCCTGGTCATGAAGATCCACGGCAGCAAAGCTCGGCTGTACTCGGCTGCGATCCCGTCCGCACCTCCGATGGACGAGGATCCGAATGCCGACGCCACCGGAGACATCGGCTGTCAACTGGTCGAGAAACTTGTCGCTCGTAGAGAATCCGACGAAACCGATCCGTGGGCAATGCTCGCAGTACACGTTCACGAGGCGCCAGATCCGGCCGCCGCTCGGGCCGAGATCAAGCAACGATACGTTCACGGGATCGCGCGCCGCATCGGCGACACGGAGCCCGGTTTGGTACGCAGCCAGATCGTCGTCTCACTGCTGCTCGGACTGGCCACCGGCATGCGGACGCTCGAACTCCTCGGTGAGGATTCACTGTCGTCGGAGGATCTGATCCGGCGCTACGGAAGGCTGATTCAAATAGCCGTCGACGAAATCGAACCGGTATCCGAGCACGAATCGTTCATCAGTGACACGGTGGAGGAATGACGACTTACCGATACCTCGACGCCGACCGGAATCTCCTCGAAGAGAAAGATTTCGAAACCGAGCAGGACGCACAGGAATACCGACTCTCCGTCCTCGGTGCCGAACACATCGAGCCCACCGACGAATGATCCTGTCGAGTCCCCGATCGGTCAGGAAGACTTCGCGGCAGTGGTGAGTTCAGCGATCAAGGCTTGAACGCGCCGCTCGATTTCGTCACGGATCGGGCGAACTGCTTCAAGGCCCTGTCCGGCCGGGTCGTCGAGAACCCAGTCTCGGTAACTCTTGCCGGGGAAGATCGGGCACGTGTCGCCGCAGCCCATGGTGATGACGACATCCGAATCCTGGACGGCGTCGACAGTGAGGATCTTCGGAGACTGCGCTGAGATGTCGATACCGCGCTCTGCCATCGCCTCGACCGCTGCCGAATTGACGGTCTCGGCGGGTGCGGATCCGGCGGAACGGACCTCGATGGCGTCGCCTGCGAGATGGCTCAGGAATCCCGCGGCCATCTGAGATCGACCGGCATTGTGGACGCAGACGAACAACACCGATGGTTTGCTCATGACCTCACTCTTTCTCGACTGGATGAAACCTCTTCGACTGCAAAGCGTTTGCGTAGAGCAAGGGAGACATAGACCAGCCCGACGAGCACCGGTA
>NZ_JASHKY010000017.1:0-112180 GCF_030056935.1 Rhodococcus sp. IEGM 1302
CCAGCTGGCAGCCGAGAACTGAAACGTTCCAGGCCTGAAACACGTAAAGAGAAGGCCTCCACGAACTTTCGTTCGTGGAGGCCTTCTCTTTGTCAGGTTTCTAGCGCGGGCGGCGACGGATGACGATGTCGCGGACCAGAATGAAGATCATCAATCCGGCGGTGCCGATGAGCCACAGATCCTCGACCTTGCCGTGATGGTTTCCGATCATCATCAGAAGCAGGAATATTGCGAAGAACCATCCGAGGAAACGGAAAAACTTGAGTCCTTCACCACTCCACCCCCATGCGGCAGAGGGAACCTCGGCCTCATCGACGTGCGAGACCACGACGGGGGCGCTGGACTTGACGTCCAACTGGGTATCGGCCACGGTCGATCCTCCTGCTCATTCGGTTGCACTACTGCCCAATATGGTGACATACGACTGCCTGTCGTACGTAGTTGGGCGTCGATAAGGTTGTTCTCAGGTGTTATCAGGAACAATGGGCGAGTGCAGGAAACCACACGTACCCGCGTCCTCCTCCTCGGCAGTACCGGTTCGATCGGTACCCAAGCGCTGGAGGTCATCGCTGCCAACCCCGACCGTTTCGAAGTAGTCGGTCTTGCAGCGGGCGGCAACAACGTCGAGTTGTTGGCCGAACAGATTCGTGCAACCGGCGTCACGGACGTCGCCGTCGCCGATCCTGCAGCGGCATCGGCGCTGGAATCGGTAACCGCCCGTTCGGGACCGAGCGCCGTGACAGAACTGGTTCGGGACAGCGGTGCCGATGTTGTCCTCAATGCGCTCGTCGGTTCGTTGGGACTCGAACCGACACTGGCGGCTTTGAACTCGGGAGCGCGCCTGGCGCTGGCGAACAAGGAATCGCTTGTCGCCGGCGGAGCGCTGGTGACGAAAGCCGCCGCCCCCGGTCAGATCGTGCCGGTCGACTCGGAGCATTCGGCGCTTGCCCAGTGCCTACGTGGTGGAACAGGCGACGAGGTGGCCCGGTTGGTTCTCACCGCTTCGGGTGGGCCGTTCCGTGGCTGGAGCGCCGAGGATCTCGAAAGTGTGAATCCAGCTCAGGCAAAAGCGCACCCCACCTGGTCGATGGGGCCCATGAACACCCTCAATTCGGCAACTCTGGTCAACAAGGGCCTCGAGCTGATCGAGACGAACCTGCTGTTCGGGATCGACTACGACCGCATCGACGTCACCGTGCACCCGCAGTCGATCGTGCATTCCATGGTCACCTTCTTCGACGGGTCGACGCTGGCGCAGGCAAGCCCGCCGGACATGAAGCTCCCGATCGCTCTCGCTCTAGGCTGGCCGGACCGCATCGAAGGTGCTGCGTCGGCATGCGACTTCACCACCGCCTCCACCTGGGAATTCGAGCCGCTCGATTCGTCGGTGTTCCCCGCCGTCGATCTGGCGCGAAGCGCGGGCAAATCCGGCGGTTGCTTCACCGCGATCTACAACGCGGCCAACGAAGTGGCGGCTCAGGCATTCCTCGACGGTGTCCTTTCCTTCCCGGCGATCGTCCGCACGGTGGCCGCTGTTCTCGACGATGCAGGTCAATGGTCCGCGGAACCGGTTACCGTGGACGACGTTCTGGCCGCAGACGGCTGGGCACGCACACGAGCGCGTCAGCTCGTGAAGCAGGAGGGCTAGAGCTTTCATGGTTTTTGCACTGGGCGTAGTGCTGTTTGCCCTCGGCATCGGCGTGTCCATCGCCCTGCACGAAGCCGGTCACATGTGGACGGCCAAGGCTTTGGGAATGAAGGTTCGCCGCTACTACATCGGCTTCGGACCGAAGATCTTCTCGTTCCGTCGAGGTGAGACCGAGTACGGCCTCAAGGCGCTGCCGCTGGGCGGATTCTGCGACATCGCGGGCATGACGGCCCTCGACGAGATGACGCCTGAAGAAGAGCCGCACGCGATGTACAAGAAGGCGGCGTGGAAGCGCGTCGTCGTCATGTCCGGCGGTATCGCGATGAACTTCATTCTCGGGTTCCTCCTGATCTACGCATTGCTCCTCGGTTGGGGTCGAACCAGTACGGAGCCGGCACCGCCTGTTGTCAAGGGCGTGACGTGTGTTGCTCCGACGCAGCTCGGACAGGATCAGGGGTGGAAACTCGCGGATTGCACCGGTACCGGCCCGGCGGAGGCAGCCGGAATTGCTGCCGGCGATCGGATCGTCGCGGTGGACGGTCAACCGACGGACACTTTCGCCAAGGTTTCCGCGGCGATCCGCGACAAGTCCGGGACAGTCACGCTCACAGTCGAGCGCGGCGACGAGACTGTTCAAGTTCCGGTCGACGTATCGCCGGTTGAGCGTTACGTAGCCAAAGACGGCAGCACAACGCCGGAACTGGCAAAGGTAGGCGCTGTCGGAATTGAGGGTGTCAGCAATCTGATCGAGTACAACGCGCTCACTGCTGTTCCGGCGGCCTTCGACTACACCGGCCAGATCATGGTCGACTCGGTGAAGGCATTGGCTGACATTCCGTCGAAGGTGGGGGCACTGTGGGAGTCGATCACGGGCGGCGAACGCGCCCAGGACACACCGATCAGCGTGGTCGGTGCCAGCGTGATCGGTGGCGAGGCCGCAGATCGAGCCGAGTGGCCGATGTTCGTCGGACTGCTCGCATCGATCAACTTCTTCCTCGGTGTTTTCAACATCCTGCCGCTGTTGCCGCTCGACGGCGGTCACATCGCGGTGGTCTTCTACGAGAAGATCCGTGATTGGTTCCGCGCCCGCCGAGGCTTGATTCCCGGCGGCCCGGTCGACTACACGCGACTCCTTCCGATTACTTACGTATTCATCGTGATCGGTGGCGCGTTCATGTTGCTGACACTCACGGCTGACATCGTCAATCCGATCAAGATCTTCTGACCGTGTGAGAAGGGTGACGGTTGCCGCGCGGTAGTGCGGCGATCGCCCGGCTAAACTTGCAGTGAAGCTATGAAAGAAGGCACAGACGTGACCATCCCTATCGGACTGGGAATGCCCTCGGCACCCGCAGCGATTCTTGCTCCTCGACGCAAGACACGGCAGCTGCAGGTCGGCACGGTAGGTGTGGGCAGCGATTTCCCCATCTCGGTGCAGTCCATGTGCACCACGAAGACGCACGACGTCAATGCAACGCTGCAGCAGATCGCGGAACTGACCGCGTCCGGTTGCGACATCGTTCGTGTCGCCTGCCCGCGTCAGGAAGACGCGGACGCGTTGTCGATCATTGCGAAGAAGAGCCAGATCCCGGTTATCGCCGACATCCACTTCCAGCCGCGCTACATCTTCGCGGCAATCGACGCGGGATGCGCTGCGGTGCGCGTCAATCCGGGCAACATCAAGGAATTCGACGGCCGTGTCAAAGAGGTGGCCAAGGCTGCCGGTGACGCAGGCATTCCGATCCGTATCGGTGTCAACGCGGGATCGCTCGATCCTCGGTTGATGGAGAAGTACGGCAAGGCGACGCCCGAAGCGTTGGTCGAGTCCGCGCTGTGGGAGGCCGGGTTGTTCGAAGAGCACGGCTTCGGTGACATCAAGATCTCCGTCAAGCACAACGATCCGGTGATCATGGTCGAGGCTTACCGCCAACTCGCCGCCAAATGCGATTACCCGTTGCACCTCGGCGTCACGGAGGCAGGGCCGGCGTTTCAGGGCACGATCAAGTCCGCGGTCGCCTTCGGTGCGCTGCTCGCGGAGGGTATCGGCGACACGATCCGGGTTTCGCTCTCGGCCCCGCCGGCCGAGGAAATCAAGGTCGGTAACCAGATTCTGCAGTCTCTGAACCTGCGTCCCCGCAAGCTCGAGATCGTCTCTTGCCCCTCGTGTGGCCGTGCACAGGTCGACGTCTACACACTTGCCGACGAGGTCTCCGCCGGCCTCGAAGGCATGGAGATCCCGCTGCGCGTGGCAGTCATGGGTTGCGTCGTGAACGGACCGGGTGAAGCGCGTGAGGCCGACCTCGGTGTGGCGTCCGGCAACGGCAAGGGCCAGATCTTCGTCAAGGGCAAGGTCATCAAGACGGTGCCCGAGGCGCAGATCGTCGAGACGTTGATCGAAGAGGCGATGAAAATTGCCGAAAGCATGGAGGGTGACGCCTCGGAGGGTGCGCCGGTCGTCACCGTGAGTTGAGTGATTGCCGGATGAATCTTCCCCGTCGGTGTCAGGTTCGTGGCAATCTGAGTGCATCATGATCGGGTAGTGATATTCGTGGACGCGCAGTCGAGTCGAGGGGGTTGACGGATGCTCAAACTCCTCGGAGCCAAGCAGGTCGGAAGTCGAGATCTCGAAGACGTCCGACGGGTACTCGACGCCGATCCGGTGGCGGCCTGCATGATTGCCGCGCGCGTCGAAGAATGCGGCGTCGACCCACGAATGATTCACGGCGAGCTGTGGAGTCGAGGCGGGCCGTTGTCCTCACTGTGCTTTGCCGGGGCGAATCTGGTTCCGCTTCGAGGCGATCCGGATGACATTCGGGCATTCGCCGACCGTGCCTGTCGGATTCCGCGCATGTGCTCGTCGGTGGTCGGCCGCGCCGAATTGGCGTTGCCGCTGTGGGAGATGCTCGAGCTCGATTGGGGAACTGCGCGGGAGGTTCGCCCCGAACAGCCGTTGCTCGCGGTTTCCGAGCCGTTGGCATGTTCGTCGGATCCGCTGGTCCGGCAGGTTCGCTCGGACGAACTCGAGATCTATCTGCCTGCCGCGATCGCGATGTTCATCGAAGAGGTCGGAGTCGACCCGCGTGCCAACGACGGTGGGCGCGGATACCGGCACCGTGTCGCTAGCCTGATCGCCGCTGGTCGAGCGTGGGCGCACATCGAGGACGGCCAGGTCGTTTTCAAGGCGGAGGTCGGTTCGATGTCTGCTCGCTGTGGCCAGATCCAGGGTGTGTGGGTCAACCCGGAATTTCGTGGGCAGGGCTTCGGCGTGACCGGTACAGCGGCTGTAGCGGAGTCGATCATGGCGACCGGTCGCATTGCGAGCCTGTACGTCAACAGCTTCAATACGATTGCGCGGTCGACCTATTCGCGGGTGGGGTTCCGACAGGTCGCGACCTTCTCGACGGTGCTGCTCGACTGACCGTACAAGCTGCGTGCAATGGTCGCGCCTACGCTGGGTGGAGCATTTGTCGCCCTACTATGGGGCTCGATGAACACTCGGCATTTCTCTCGTAGTCGCTCGGCCCAACTGTTGGCCTCCTGCACCGTGATTTTCTTGGCGGTGGGGATCAGTTCGTGTACTCCGAAACCCGCCGGCCCCGAGCCCGTCGCGCAGCAGTTCCTGAGTGCGTTCGGTGACAGGGATATCGACGAGGCAGCAAAACTGACGGACCGGCCTGATTCCGCGGGTCCTGTATTGAGTGACACCTGGGATGCGCTCCAGGCCGAGTCGATGACTGCCGAGACCACGTCGGTGAAGATGAACGGTGACACTGCGACGGTCGGCTACACCTACGAGTGGCACCTTCCGAAAGACCGTGTGTGGACGTACGACGGCGAGCTGCAGATGGGACGCAAGGACGGCGACTGGTCCGTCCGGTGGAGTTCGACGGACGTTCACCCGCGCCTCGGTGACAAGCAGACGATGTCGTTGCGGGCAACCGCGGCGCCGCGAGCGCGGGTCAACGAGCATTCGGGCACGGATGTCCTGGTGCCGGGAATTGTCTACCGAGTGAAGTTCGATCGCTCCAAGAGCAACGACATCATCGGTTCCGCAAACAATCTCGCAAGTGTTCTCGGTCGCTTCGATTCTTCGCTGACGGGTCAATCGATCGCCGAATCCTCGACGGCCGTCAAGGGCGACTATCTGGTGACCCGCCTGCGCAGTGACGACTACGACCAGGTATCGGCGCAACTGGGAGCCATTTCGGGAGTATCTGTCTCGGACGAATCGGATCTCGTCTCGACGGACCCGGAGTTCGCGCCCGACCTTCTCGGGCAGATCAAGAAGACGATCATCGACGAGGTCGACGGCAAAGCCGGCTGGAGTGTCGTCACGGTCAACCAGAACGGCGTCGACACCGATGTGCTGACCGAGACTGCGCCGCAACCTGTTCCGTCGTTCAGTATCAGTTTGGATCGCAACATTCAGATCGCTGCTCAGCGTGCCGTGAACGTGAACAAGGATCAGGCGATGATGGTGGTCATCGAACCGTCGAGTGGGGCGATCCTGGCTGTCGCACAGAACAAGGCAGCAGACCGCGACGGACCGGTCGCGACGATGGGTCAGTACCCGCCCGGGTCGACGTTCAAGATCATCACGGCAGGCGCCGCAATTTCGACCGGTCAGGCGACCCCCGACACGATGGTGCCATGCCCGGGCCGGATCGAGATCGGTGAGCGCAGCGTCCCCAACTACAACGAGTTCTCACTCGGCACGGTGCCGATGGCAACGGCCTTCGCGCGTTCGTGCAACACGTCCTTCGCCAAGCTGGCCAGCGAGATGCAACCAGACACGTTGACCACTGCCGCAGCGCAGTTCGGCATCGGCCAGGACTACAACGTGGTGGGATTGCCGATCGATTCCGGTTCGGTGCCGCCGGCGTCGGATCTGGTGCAGCGGACCGAAGACGGGTTCGGTCAGGGAAAGGTCGTGGTCAGTCCGTTCGGAATGGCGATGGCAGCGGCGACGGTCGCGAACGGTTCGACTCCGGTGCCGCAACTGATTTCAGGGCGCGAAACCACCATCGACGGTGAGCGCCCGGCGATCTCGCCCGCCATGGTCGACGGCCTGCGCGGCATGATGCGACTCGTGGTCACCAGCGGTACTGCAGAACGCGTCGAAGATCAGGGTGAGGTGTACGGCAAGACCGGTGAAGCCGAGGTCGAAGGGGGATCGCACGCGTGGTTCGTCGGCTATCGCGGGAACCTGGCCTTCGCGACTCTGGTTGTGCGGGGCGGAAGTTCGGACAACGCCGTCGCAGTCACCCGTGACATGCTCACCGCCCTGCCTGAAGGCTACTGACCCGTCAGGGGAGCAGTCCCAACCGCCGGGCGGTCACCACGGCTTCGTGGCGTGAGCTCGCGTCCAGCTTTCCCATCGCGCTTCGCAGATAGCTCTTGACTGTTTCCGGGCGAAGGGAAAGCCGTTGGCCGGCTTCGATGTTGGTGCAGCCGAGTGCGACCTGAGAGAGAACATCCACTTCACGCGGGGTGAGCGTGACGTCGGATTCGGCGTCGGCGGTGGGACGGAGCAGGTTGGCCAAACGCTGGGAGAGTCCGCGGAGTTTGGTCTGCAAGTCGGTGTCGGTGACGGTCTGGGCGACACTGCGTAGTTCGGCGTGGACTCCGCGGATCTCTTCCGAAGACATACCGTCGGCGGTAGTCGCGGCGGCGGCCTGCAGTAGTTGCAGGCGACGATCGACTTCGTCGCGGATGGCGAACTCCATCCCGAGACGCCGGGATGCGCCGACCATGACGTCTGCTGTTCGGTCACCCAACGGAGCGGAATCGCGGATCGCGGCGTAGAGCACAGCGCGCGATTTTCCCGAAACCATGACCGGAACGGCGATGATCGAATGCAGGCCCTCGCTGAGAACAGGACGGTCGAAGTGATGAGTGATGGACTGCGAATTGCCGTAATCGTTGACGGTGATCGGTGAACCCTGGGCTACGACGCGTCCGCCCATGCCCGAGCGCGGCGGGATGGCCAAGCCCTTGAGGTTGTTGGTGCGGGTGCCGACGAATTCGCTCAGGTGCAGGGTTCCGTCCTGGACCTCGCCTCCGAACAGCACGGGAACAACGCCCTGAGCTGCGATTGTGCGGAGTTCACCTCGCATTGCGTCCCCGTCGCGGGGGCGCAGAAGTGACGAAGCATGTCGGTTCACGCAGGTACCCCTTTCTGGGGGTAGTGAAGTTCTCTTGTGAGCTAGATCATAGGGGGTGAACAGTACGTATGACGAGCCGCCAACGTAACCGGTCGGGCCAACCATACGACGATCGATAAGGAGCAAGTTGATGAGCACCGATCCCACCGCACGGGTGCGCGAGCTGCTGGACCAGTACGACACCCCGCATGCCAGCGCCGCAGAATTGCTCTGCGATCGGCATCCCGCGGATGGCGTTGCATTCACCGTCGTCGAGGCAGACCTTAGCTCGGTGGACCTCACTTACGGTCATCTACGTGAGCAGTCGGCGCGTTTCGCGGCAGCTCTGGCCGACCTCGGAGTCGAGCCGGGTGACAACGTCGCGACCTTGATGGGTAAGTCTGCGGACCTGGTGGTCGCGCTCCTCGGAATCTGGCGCCGCGGAGCAGTCCACGTGCCCTTGTTCACGGCGTTCGCTTCGCCGGCCATCGCTTTCCGCTTGACGGCCAGCGGCGCGAAGGTGGTCATTTCCGACGCCAATCAGCTCGAGAAGCTCGCGCCGGGAGAGGACATCCCCGCCGACGCAGCATGGCAGGTCATCGTCGCGGGCGGCGCGGCCGGTGACGAGTTGGACTTCGACGCACTTGTCGCAGCTCAGGATGCCGAAGATCCGAAGGGCGCTGCTCAGGCAGTCGGCGGCAACGCACCGATGGTGCAGTTGTTCACCAGTGGCACCACGGGAACACCCAAGGGCGTGCCGGTTCCGGTGCGCGCGCTCGCCTCGTTCCACGCATACCAGGAGTTCGGCCTCGACGTCCGAGAGGACGACGTGTTCTGGAACGCCGCAGACCCGGGCTGGGCGTACGGGCTGTACTACGCGTTGCTCGGCCCGCTTGCCGCCGGCACGCGAAGCCTTCTGCTGCACGCCGGATTCTCCGCGCCGCTGACGTGGCAGATCATCGAGAAGTTCGGTGTCACCAATTTTGCCGCCGCTCCGACCGTCTACCGCAGTCTGCGTGCCGACAAGGCTCCCGTTCCGGAAGGCATCTCGCTGCGCCGCGCTTCCTCGGCCGGTGAGCCCTTGACTCCGGATGTTGTTGCGTGGTCGAAGAACTCGTTGGGCGTCGAGGTCCGTGATCACTACGGCCAGACCGAGCACGGCATGTTCATCGTCAACGCCTGGGCCGACGGACTTCGCGACGATGTCCGTCCCGGATCCATGGGCCGTCCGTTGCCGGGTTGGTCTGCCGCTGTGCTGGAAGACAATTCGGATGACATTGCACCGGCCCGCACTCAGGGCCGCGTGGCGATCGATACTCACAACAGCCCGTTGATGTGGTTCACCGGGTACGTCGATGCGCCGGAGAAGACGAAGCAGCGATTCAGCGAAGACGGCCGCTGGTACATCACCGGTGATGCGGGAATGACGGACGAGGACGGATTCTTCTTCTTCTCCTCGCGCGACGACGACGTCATCATCATGGCGGGCTACCGCATCGGTCCCTTCGACGTCGAGAGCGTGCTGGTCATGCACGAGCACGTCATCGAGGCCGCCGTGGTGGGCATGCCCGACGAGTTGCGTGGTGAGGTTCTCGAGGCGTTCGTCGTTCTTCGCGAAGGTGTCGACGGTGACGACGAACTCGAGAAGGAACTGCAAACCCTGGTGAAGAAGAAGTTTGCAGCGCACGCATACCCGCGCACAGTGCACTTTGTTCCGAACCTGCCCAAGACCCCGAGTGGCAAGGTTCAGCGGTACATCCTGAGGAAGGGATAAGCCCCTGCTGTGCGCCTTTATTAACCCCCGGCGGTTAATAAAGGCGCACAGCAAGGTCAGCGCCGACGAATTCTGCCGACCACCATGAGGGCGACCAGGGTGACTGCAAGCAGCAGTGTCGTATTTGCTGCGGCAAGAAATACCTGGCCACGGTCGGTGAGTCCGAAGATGCTGACCGGCAAGGTCTTCCATGTCGCCGGGTAGACCATGACCGTTGCGCCCAGCTCACCCATCGACAGTGCGATGGAAAGCCCGGCGGCCGCACCCAACGCTGGGAGCAGCAGCGGTAGCGTTACCCGTGTCAGCACCCGCACCGGGCCGGCGCCGAGTGATTCGGCAGCTTGACGGTAGGCGGGATCGAGCCGTTCGAGCGCGGCCGATACGGAACTGAAGGCAAAGGCAAGCACCAAAACCGTGTGAGCGAGAATCACGATCCACTTGGTGCCGCCGAGCAGTAGCGGGCGCTCGTTGAAAGTGATGAGCAGACCCAAGCCGATCGCGACCGACGGAACCGCAATCGGTAAATGGAATACGGCATCGGTGATGCGCCGCAGCCACATCGGTGCCTCACGCGAGGCCAGCGCGGCCCACGTTCCGACGATCAATGCCAATGCCCCCGCGATGAATGCAGTCTGCAAACTGACGATCAGGCTGGCGAAGTTCTCGTCGGACAGCGCCGTGGAGAAGTTCTTGCCGCCGAGATTCGACGGGAGTGGACCGGTCCACGATCCGGCCAAGGCAGCCGCGACGACGGTGGCGATGGGCGCGACGAAAACCACCGCGACGACCAGGGTGAAGAATCCGAGTACGAGGGCCCTAGAGCTTCGTGTCCACAGCAGCACGGCTGCCTCCCATCAATCTGTTGAAGGTGAATCGGTAGAGGCAGTACAGGCCGAGTGAGAGTGCGACCTGGACCGTCGCGATCACTGCCGCGCCGGGCAAGTCGAAGGTGACAATGCCGCGGGTGTAGATGAGGACCGGAAGAGTTACGACGTCTTTAGCCCCGGTGAAGAGCACGATGCCGAATTCATTCAGCGTCATCAGAAGTACGAGCGATCCACCGGCCAGGAGGGCCGGCCACGCTTCCGGCATCACCACCTGCCGCAGAACTCGGACGGGTGACGCACCGAGACTGGCTGCCACGTCGAGTTGTTCACGCGGAATCTGGGTGAACGCTGCCAATAGCGGACGCACGACAAAGGGTGTGAAGAAAGTGATTTCGGCCGCGATCACACCGAACGGAGTGTTGAGGAAATTCAGTGGGCCGCTCGCATCGCCGGTGATGCGGACGATCAAGGCGTTGACGGCGCCGGCTGTCCCGTACAGGAACGTGAACGCCAGCGTGATCAGGAAAGACGGCAGGGCGAGCACCGTGTCGATCAATCGCCCCACCACCTTGGATCCGGCGAACGGAACGAAGGCCAGCACCAAGGCGAGGAAGGTTCCCAGGATCAGGCAACCCAGGGTCGACGCCACGGCGATTTGGATGGTCCGCCAGAGCGCGGTTCTGAACAGTTCCGAACCGAGCACCGAAGACCACGTGGACAACCCGGTGCCATCTGCGGTGCTCAGAGATTCCGTGAGGACACGTGCGGTGGGATAGACAGCAAACACGAGGACAAGAAGCAGTGGTGGCAGCGTCCAGCCGATCCGGCGCCACGGGATCGGGTCTTTGTGCTGGGGCGCAGCGGTTTCGGGGCGTTCCAGGGTTGTCGTCATGGGTGGCGATCCGCCGGAACCAGGACACTGCCGTCCGTGGGCAGGACGACGCCCACTTCGGTGTCGACCGGTCGTTCGTCGTGCCCTGGAACATCCGCGTCGACGCGGACATCGTCGAGGCCACATACAGCCAGCGTCAGACGCGTCGTGGAACCGCGCCAGACGCTCGAGACGATGCGCGCCGGGAATGATCCTCGTGTGCCGACGCCGCTTACGCCTACCGCATGTGGACGAACACACAGGTAGGCGTCCATGTCGGACTCCCATTCGATGTGCCCGATCTCGGGCTGCGGGGCGTGAGCAGTGAACGGCGTGCCACCGATCGAGACCAGCGCGGAGGTGCCGATGACGCGTGTGACGGTGCAGGGCAGCAGGTTGGCACCCCCGAGGAACGCCGCGGTGAAGCTGGACGGCGGACGTTTCCACAAGGCCTCAGCGGTGTCGATGTCCGCGAGTCTGGCGTTGCGCATCACTGCGATTCGGTCTGCGAGCGCCAGGGCTTCACTCTGATCGTGCGTCACATAGAGCATGGCTGTGTCAGGTAGTGCTGCGCGCAGTCTCGCCAGTTCGCCGAGCATGCTCTCGCGAAGTTGAGCATCCAGGGCGGCTAACGGTTCGTCGAGGAGGAGTACTCCAGGGCGAATTGCCAACGCTCGGGCAATGGCGATTCGCTGCTGTTGACCGCCGGAAAGTTCACGGGGAAGCCGCTTTCCGTACGCCGACATCCCGACCATGTCCAGGACTTCGGCCACGCGAGGGCCGATCTCCGACCGCGGCACGCGATGGGCTCGGAGTCCGAAGGCTACGTTTTCGGATACACGCATGTGCGGGAAGAGAGCGTACGACTGGACGACGACGCCGATACCGCGTTGTGCGGGAGGCAGATTGGTGATGTCTCGGGTGCCGAGCTTGACGGAACCGGACGTGGGGCGGACAAATCCCGCGAGGGCCTTCAGGGCGGTCGACTTGCCGGATCCACTGGGCCCCAGCAGTGCCACAGTTTCACCGGGTGCCACTCGCAGATTGAAATCGACGAGTGCATGGGTTGCGGTCTTCCCGCGGCCGTAGGCGACGTTGACGCGATCGAAGGTGATGGCCGGAGCAGAATGTTCGATCGCTTTGTGAACACCGACGGTCTCGGGGAGCGTCCGCCCTAGTCTGGTTCTTGCCATGATCAGCTCCCGGTGGCTTTCTGGTATGCGGCGATGTCGGCGTCGAGCGAGCTGAGGACGTCGTTCCAGTTCGGGGTCCACACGTTGACGCCCTGCAGAACTCCGGAAGGCGTGTTCTTGTCGGTGGATTCACCGGCAGCGCTTCGGACGTCCTCGCGGACCGATACGCCGAGTGCATCGGTGGCGACGGTCTTCTGGGATTCTTCGGAGAGCAGGAACTCCATCAACTTCTTGGCTTGTTCGCTGCTCGGTGCGCTCTTGGCGAGGCCCATCACGTAGGGCAGTGCAATGGTGGTGCGAGTGCCGTCGGCTCCAGCGGGGAAGAAGATGTCGAACTTCGATCCGTCGTCGGCGATGGAGGCGAGGTTCATCTGGACGTCACCGTTGGCGACCAGCAGCTCTCCGTTACTGACCTTGGGCTGGAGCTTTCCGGTGGAAGACGAGGGTCCGACGTTGTTGGCCTGGAGCTTTCCGAGGTAGTCGAGTGCTCCTTCCTTACCCATCAGGTGCTGGAGCAGCAAGAGCACCGCGGTGCCGTCGCCGGCCTGGCCGGGCGTGGAGTACTGCAACTTGCCCTTGAACTGGTCAGTGAGCAGATCGTCCCAAGATTGTGGGGCGGGTGATGCAGTCGGATTGGCGATGAACGAGAGGTAATTCTCGACGACGGGCACGTACTTGCCGGCGTCGTCCTTCTCGTCGGCAGGAACGGCGGAGGTGTCGATTCCGCTGGGCTCGAGCAGACCTTGGGCGTCGGCCTTCTGGATGAACGGGGGCAGCGTGATGATCACGTCTGCCTGTGGGTTGGACTGCTCCTTTTCGACGCGGGAGACGACCTCGCCGGATCCGGCTTCCACGAGGTTGACGGCGATACCGGTCTGCGCGGTGAAGGCGTCGAATCTTCCCTTGTACCAACCAGACAGGCCGTCGGCGCTGTATACGGTGACGGTCTCGGTGTCTGATCCGGCAGCAGTGCCGGTGCCACCGCAGGCAGTGGTGAACGAAAGGACGGACACGGCGAGAGCGGCCGCAGCGATGCTCGGGCGTAGACGCATGACGATTCCTTTTTCGGAGGTGAGATCAGGAGTGGGTGAGGAGTTCGGCGAACTCCGTCACGGACGGGACGATGTGGGTGGCTCCGGCGTCGCGAAGCTGTTGCTCGTCGTGTGCGCCGGTCAGAGTTCCGGCGACGATGGATGCGCCGGAACGAATGCCGCTGAGCACGTCGTTGGACGTGTCGCCGAGTACGGCGATCTGGTGGACGTCGTCGATCGAAAGTTTGAGCAGGGCAGTCAGAATCAGGTCCGGGTACGGTCGACCGCGACCGGCTTCGGCGGGGGAGAGGGTGAGATCGGCGAGGGTTTCCCAGCCGAGCGCGACGAGGAGTTTGTCCTGCGTCGATCGGCTGAACCCGGTGGTCAAGGCAACTTTGATGCCGGCCTCGCGCAAAGTGGTGATGGCTTTCTCGGCGCGGGGGATCGGCTCGGCCAGGCCCTGGTCGATGAGGGAGTCGTACGTGGTTTCGAAGGCGGCGTTCGCGGCCTGGGCGCGGTCTTCGTCACCGAAAATCGCCCGGAACACGACGATCTTCGACTGGCCCATCGTGTCGAGGACGTACTGGCGAGCGGCGTCGGCTTCCGGGCCTTCGGCGGGCAGTCCGCCGGCTTCAGCGGCGGCAGCGAAGGCGCGAAGAACCAGTCCGTCGTCGGCGACGGTGGTGCCGGCCATGTCGAGAACGGCGAGGGTGATCGGAGACATGAGAAGTCTTTCTTGTCGGAGAGATTCAGAGACCGAGCTGGTCGGCGGTTTGTTCCGCCAGTGCCGGGCCGAGCGTCATACCGCGGCCACCGGGGCCGGCAACCACCCAGACGTTGTCGGCGGCTTGTGCGCGGTGAACAAGTTGTGAGGGGTCGATGCACTGGCTGTAGACGCCCGCCCAACGCTTGACGATTGGCGGAAGATCGCGTCCCAGAAGTGTTTCCACGACTCCGGACAGATGGCGATAGGGCGCCTCGTCGACGTCGAAGTCGAAGGGCTCCTCGTATTCGTGGGTGTCGCCGATGGTCAGACCGCCGTGCAAGCGCTGCACGCACAGGAGTTGCATGCGGTGCTCCTCGGCAGTCGGTTCCTGCGGCTGTACTGTACGGAGGTGATCGAGGGCAGATCCGGCGAAACCCGGGTAGTAGCGGAAGCTGTCACCGTCAGCGATTGCGGTGGTGAGCTTTTCGCCGAGTGGGGCTGTCTGCATCATCTGCAGGCGCACACGGCGCAACGGGAGATCGCCGGCGAGATCGCGAGCCAATCCGCCGAGTGTTGCTCCGGGGCAGACGATCACGAGATCGGCGTCGAAGCTGCGACCGTGGTCGTCGCGGATGTGTGCGCCGGAGGTGGTCGTCGTGATCTCGCGGGCTTCCGTTCCGGCGTGGAAGGTGTAACGGCCGGTGGATTCGAGGTAAGAACGGATGGCGGGGAGCGCTTGCCGTGACTCGACAGCGGCGTCCAGCGTGCAGTGCAGTCCGCCGAGAAACTTGCCCCGGAGCGCGGGGTTGACGACGCGAACGGCGTCGGGATCCAGAAGCGCGAACCCTCGGTTGTCGGCGTCCGGCCGAGAGAACGCTTCCTGCGCGACCGCGACCTCCTCCTCGGTGCGCATGAGGGTGATGGAGCCGGCTGGGCGGTATCCGACGCCGGGGACACGGGCGGCAAGGTCTGCCCACAGTTCGCGCGAGCGCAGCGCAGCTTCGAGTTCGTGCGGGGCTCGCCCGGATACCCAGACGAGGCCGAAGTTCCGTACCGTGGCACCGCGGGCTTCGGGCTCACGTTCGAGATGGATGACGTCGTGTCCCCGACGGATTGCCTCGTCGGCGTGCGCCGTTCCGAGGATCCCTCCGCCCACAATCAAAATTCGCATGTAGAGATAGTGACGTTTGGTCTAGACCAATAGGGGGAATCGAGACGAACTCCAGGTTAACAATTGGTATAGACCGAATTCTTGTACGCTTGCGCCATGAATCAGCAGACGTCCACCGGGCCGGGGACCTCGAGCGTCGTGATCGAACCGGAGTTGAAGTACTACCGGGTGCGCACCGAGATCGAGACCATTCTCAGTGGGCTCGAGGAGGGCGACGCAGTCCCGTCCGAGCGGGAATTGGCGGCGCGGTTCACAGTCGCTCGCGAGACGGTCCGTCAAGCGCTTCGTGATCTTCTTGTCGAAGGGCGAATCGAGCGGCGGGGGCGGGGCACTGTCGTCGCGAGTCCGAAGTTGGTTCAGCCGCTATCGATTCGTTCCTATACCGAAGGTGCTCTGAGCGCTGGGCGAGTACCCAGTCGTAAGGTTGTGACCTTCGAACGAATGTCGGCCGACGACGGTCTCGCCACGGAATTGGGTATCGAACCAGGTGACAGCGTCGTTCATCTCGAGCGTGTTCTCTTCGCCGACGGAGAGAAGATCGGACTCGAATCAACGTTCCTGCCGGACAGCAGGTTCGGTGAGATGCTCGACGCTTTCGATGCGACGACGTCGCTGTACGCGGCTATCCGTTCCATCGGCGTGGTCTTTGCCTCCGCAACCGAACGGATCGAGACGGTGCTCGCTTCACCGCGGGAGGCAACCCTCGTCGAGTCCACCACCTCGATGCCGATGCTTCTATTGCACCGGACGTCTGTCGACCCGGACGGTGTGCCGATCGAGCGCGTTCGTTCGCTCTACCGCGGCGACCGTATTGCCTTCTTGACGACTCTTCGCGAGTAGGAGGGGCGTCGAGGGGTCTGCTGTTACCGGGAACGATAGGCACTCCCAGGCCCGTGGAATCTGTTCTGTACTGGACTCCATCAAACGGGAGGACAGTGAACATGGGTGACAAGAAGGTCTGGTTCGTAACCGGCGCAGGCCGGGGGATGGGAGTCGATATTGCTCAGGCGGCTCTTGCCGCCGGGCACGCGGTGGTGGCAACGGGGCGTGATGCGGACCGTGTTTCTGCAGCGATCGGTGCGCATGACGACCTGTTGGTGATTGCCTTGGACATCACCGACGATCAAGCCGCATATGCTGCGGTGGACACGGCAGTTGCACGATTTGGTGGAATCGATGTACTGGTGAACAACGCCGGAAACTTCTACGCCGGGTTCTTCGAGGTTGTCAGTCCGGCGCAACTTCGCGCTCAGATGGAGACCAACTTTTTCGGGCCGATCAATGTGACACGGGCGGTGTTGCCGGTAATGCGTAGGCAACGGAGTGGACGTGTCGTGACTGTCAGCTCGCTTGCGGGCCTGGTTGGTCAGGAGTTTTGCGCAGCCTACGCGGCGTCGAAGTTTGCGCTGGAGGGTTGGATGGAATCATTGCAATTCGATGTCGAACCGTACGGAATCGGGACGATGATCGTGGAGCCGGGATTCTTCCGGACCGAACTGCTTGTCGAGGGTGCGTCGTCGGTCTGGCCGGAATTGTCGATAGACGATTACGACGCTCGGACCGGCGAGACCGTCGAAGCGTGGAAGAGTATGAACGGTGCCCAGGGCGGGGATCCGGTGAAACTTGCCGCGGCACTTGTGGCACTTGTCGATTCGCCGCTACCCCCACGTCGTTGGGTTGCCGGTGCCGATGCAGTGTCCGTGGTTGAGCAGAAAGCCCACCAACTACTCGATCAAGTTGAAGCCCATCGCGGTTTGTCCTCGTCGCTTGCCCACGTGGACGTGACGACCTGATCCGAGTTTGTCAGGTCACGGGAGTGAGGTGAACATGTCCACGAGCCCCTGGGGTGCGTTCTCGCCGAAGCACATGTCCAGTCCATCAGCGGACTGTTGTGCCGCCGCGGCGCTGCGTGGGAATAGGCGCTCTTCGTAGACAGCTAGCCCTTCCTCCGTGCTGCTGTGCGACGCGATCGCCTGGCCGAGTTCCGCGCCGTCGAGCATTGCCAGGTTCGCACCCTCTCCGGCAAACGGCGACATAACGTGTGCCGCGTCCCCGAGCAGAGTGACCCCGGGAGTACGGCTCCAACTGTGGCCGATGGGAAGGGTATGGATGGGGCGAGGGGTCAGCGAGCTGTCGGCTTCGACGATCAGTGAACGCAGTGACTCGTCCCAGTCCGAGAAGTGTTCCAGCAGAACCTTCTTCGCGATGTGATCGTCGGAGAAGTCGACACTCGCTGCCCAGCTCTCGGGAACTCGCAGGGCGGCATAGATGTGCAGACTGTTGTCGGTCTCACGGTGGGCAAGGAAGCCCTTGTCGGCACTGAGTGCGAACATCATTCCGCCGCCGACGGTTTCAGCGGCATCCACGTGCTGGTTGTCGGCGTCGTGAAGGTCGAACTCCACGAAAGATATTCCGGTGTACGCAGGAGTGTCGTTTGAAACCAATGGACGGATTTTCGACCACGCACCGTCGGCGCCGACCAGGAGATCGGTGGTGAAGTGGGTGCCATCCGCGAGGTGAACTTCGTGTCGACCATCCGGCAACGGATGAGCACTGCGGACCTTGGCTCCCCAGTGGAGTGTTTCCTTCGGAATTGAGCTGAGCAGTAGGTCACGCAGCTGGCCGCGGTCGATTTCCGGGCGGTCGCCGTCTCCGGTGTCCTGCTCGCTCAGGTGCACGACGGCATTTCGATCGAGGACGCGTGTCTCTTCCCCGCCTTGATGGACGAGGCCGCGGAACTCCTCATAGAGGCCGGCGGCACGAAGCGCGATCTGACCCGAGTCTTCGTGGATGTCGAGCATCCCGCCTTGAGTTCTGGCTGTCGGTCCGGATTCGAGATCGAATACCGCCGAATCGATTCCGCGGAGATGGAGGACTCGGGCGAGGGTGAGGCCACCGAGGCCGGCGCCGATGATTGCGATGGGGTAGTGGTTCATGGTGGGTTCCTAAGAAGTGAGTGGGGTGTTCTCGATGCCCGTGATGAGCGTGCGGAATCCCCAGGAGAGGCGCGCCGAGGGTTCACCGGCAAGTAGAGCTGTTGCATGTCTTGCGACGAGTGGGTGCGTCTGCGGGTTTGCGTTCTGGATTGCGTCGGTCAACGCGCTCCATCGGGCATCCGCGTCGGCGGAATTGTTCGGCGCCGAGTGTTCGGCAGCAGTGGACGTCGCGTACTGCAGTAGCAAGTCCACGCCCCACGCGGCTTGATCTGGAGGGACTTCGCCTTCTTCGAGCAATGCCAGCAGGCGCTCGAGCAGGCGTACGTAGTGAACTCCGCTGGGTCGGGAAACGAGTGCCGACTGGGCGAGACCGGGATGATCGAACAGCACGGCCGTGTACGAGGTCAACACCCGTTCAAGGCGAGCTTGCCAAGTGTCGGAGGAATTTTCGGCGAGGTCGACCACTCCGAGAAGTGTTTCCAGAACGGCGGCGTGCAATTCGGCGGTATTGCGCACGTACACGTACATCGATGCCGGCCCGGTGTCGAGTTCGAGGGCGAGTCGACGCATCGTCAATTTCTGCAAGCCCTCCGACCGCAAGATTTCCACCGCGGTACTGACGATGCCCTCGCGTGTCAGAGCGGGTTTGGCCGGACGATTGCGACGGCTCGACGGACTTGTTGGCTGAGTGGGCATGATTTCACCGTACACGAACATGTTCGTAACGAACATGTTCGTTGGATCACGCACTGAACGTCCACCGCTGTGCGGAGCCATATCGGGAGCGGTGGGTTACATGCCTGAACCGCCGGAGAGCATTGCGATCGTCAGTAGGATGCCACCCACAATCCCCACGAGCGGGCTGTCGCTGTCGAGAAGCCAGTCGTTCAACGATCCCATGAGTGCCTCTTTCGGGTTTCGATCTGTCGACGGTCGAGCCTATCGACAGATCGAAACCCGAGATGTCACTTTCGTCCGAATTGTGGATCGGACCCGAGGTGATCAGCCGTAGACGTTGCCCGGGCTGATCAACTTGGTGATCGGCACCATCAAAGCACTGGTCAGGTCGGTCTCTCCGTCGATGTCGGTGTTGATGAAGACGACCAGGGTTGTGTCCTTCTCGGGCAAGTAGACCGAGACTGTCTTGTAGCCGGGCAGGCTTCCGTTGTGACCGATCCAGCCGCCGCTGTTGAACAAACCGAGTCCGTAGCCGGAGCTGTCGTCCCCTTCGCTCAAGCTCACGGTTTGCAGGCGCTGCTTCTGAGTGGCGTCGGTCAGGAGATCGCCTTTGGCCAGCGCCGGAACCCAGATGCGCATGTCGTCCAACGACGAGATCATTGCACCCGCGGCGCCGCCCCACGACGGATTCCAGTCCGTCGCCGCGGTCACGGATTCGTCGAGCGTTTGGTTGGTGTACCCCTGAGCGTGTGGTGTCGGGAACGCGTTGGTGGTGGGAAAGCTGGTGTGCTCCATTCCGAGTGGTGTCGTGATCTTGGTGTCGATGACGTCCGACAGTGTTGAGCCGGAGACCTTTTCGATCACCATGCCCAGCAGAACAGTGTTGGTGTTCGAGTAGTCGACGGTGGTCCCTGGTCGAAGTTGGAGTGGGAGGTCCTTGATGTATCCGACGAGTTCCTCCGGTGTGAAAGTTCGGCGGGGATCCGAAAGATATTCCATCACAAACTGTTCGGACGTCGTGTAGTCCACGAGGCCGCTGCGCATTCCTGCCAGGTGACGCAAGCTGATCGCATCACCTTCCATGACGCCGTCGACGTACTTGGAGATCGGATCATCGAGACCGATCTTTCCCTCGTCGACCAATTGCAGCAGGGCGGTCACGGTAAATGTTTTGGTGACGCTGCCGATCCGGTGGTAGAAGTCGGTTTCCATCGGCGCTTTGGTTGCCGTATCCGAGACTCCTGCAACCTTGACGTAGTTGCCGTCGGGCCCCCAAATGCCCACCATCGCACCGGGAATCCCGGTCGAATTCACCGCTGCGTCGACGATCGAATCGAGCTGGTCGGTGATGGTCGAGTCCATGATCTTGTCGGATGTGTCTGTGGATTTGTCCGTGCTGCAGCTGATTACAGCTCCGACAACCATGGCGCTGCACAGGCCGACAAGCAGGATGCGTCTTGCTCCGGTTTTCATGAGTCGAACTCTGCCCGTCCGAGGGCACTCACACATCGACCCCGGGTACGGCAGACGCAGTCCCCAGGTACCTCCTCAACCGGTACCGGGGGACTACGGAACCCTGGCCTGAACCCTTGGCTTGGGTCAGATTCCGCCGTCGAAGAACGCCGCCAGCGCGGGTGCCGGGTCTGCCGCGGTGCCCATATTTGCTACGCCGACAACGATCAATCCCAGCGTGAACAGTGCAGTGAGAAGACCGATCGACCCCGACACGAATCTCGTCCGTCGCTCGGATCGCGCCGTTCTCGCGAAGCGTGCCCACACGACCACAGTCACGGTCAGTGATATTGCTGCCGCGATCAGCGCGATCACCGCCATGGCCAAGTGATACCGCGCGAAGTCGCTGATCATCAGTTCGAGGACAGGGCTTTGCTGGTTTCCGGTGCCCGTCGACTGAGCGAGCTGTTGGCGGACCTGCCCGACAGTGTCGCCAAGTGCCCCATCCGCCTGGGCCACGGGCAACATCGAGATCAGCGAAGAGAAGGGTGCAACGACACCTTGGATATTTGCCATCACGAGTACCGAGGAAAACATCGCGAGGAGCGTGACCAGCCCTCCCGCCGAGGCGAATGCGAGTTTCTTTCCAGCCGTCAGAGGGCCGGCGTTCACGAACGACGCCTTGAGCATCCGGCCGAGTGCGAGCAGAACCGTCAGCAGGATTACCGCGATCACGGCCTTGGCCACGTGGTACCGCAGCCAGTAGTCGACAGCGGACTCCAAGCTTGGCGAGAAGGCTTGGACACCGGAACTCCAGTATTCGACGAACGCGGCGCGGACCGTCTCGACGAGTTCTCCCTGGTCTGCGTACCCATCACCCGGCCTACTCGTCAGCATGCCCGGGGCGAGAACGAAGGCAGCGGAGAAACCGGCGACCAACGCGATCAACGCGGCGATCTTGCGACCGGAGGACTGCGTCGAGCGCGACGGCCCCGCAGTGTTGTGCCGTGAAGAATTGTGCAGTGGGATTCCTCCAGCGTGATGAGCGATCATCTGGTCACCGTCCACAAAGTCATGTCACCGAGTGTAGAAATCGGTACACCGGACTTCATCGTTCGAGAGGATGATATTTCCTGCGACGGCGTCCGCCCGCCCTCGCCGCTGCCGTCGACATCCCCCTCAGCACTCGACGACATTGACGGCGAGCCCGCCTTCACTTGTTTCCTTGTAACGCACGGACATGTCGTTTCCGGTTTGGCGCATGGTTTCGATGACGGTATCGAGGCTCACCACATGCGTCCCGTCACCGAGGTATGCGAGCTGAGCTGCGGTGACTGCAGTCGAGGCGGCTACGGCATTTCGTTCGATGCATGGGATTTGGACCAGGCCACCAACCGGATCGCAGGTCAGCCCCAGATGGTGTTCCATGGCAATCTCAGCGGCATTCTCGATTTGTCGTGGTGATCCGCCCATGACAGCGCACAAGCCGGCTGCCGCCATCGCGCAGGCAGCTCCGACCTCACCCTGGCACCCCGCCTCCGCACCCGAGATCGAGGCATTCGCCTTGATGATCGATCCGATTGCGGCTGCGGTGAGGAGAAAGGTTCGAACGTCGTGAACACCGGCGCCCGCCGCACGTATGTGGTGGTATAGCACTGCCGGCACGATGCCTGCGGCACCGTTCGTCGGAGCCGTTACCACGCGGCCACCTGCTGCATTTTCTTCGTTGACCGCCATGGCGTAGACGGTCAGCCACTCGCGTGAGGAGGGTGCGCAGTTACGTTGTTCCAGTTGAATGTTCGCGGACCGTGCTCTTCGGCGAACTCCGAGACGCCCGGGCAATACACCTTCGGTCTGGGTGCCGCGTTCGATGCAGTCGCGCATCGCGGACCAGATCGCGTCGATGCCGGTGAATGCCCGATCCTGGCCGTGTATCGCGATTTCGTCCGACAGTGCCAGTTCGGCGATAGTTCCGGAGCCGCATTCCGCCAGTAGCTCTTTCGCGGTTCGATAGCGTGAGTTGATCGAATGCGCGCTTGCTTGCGTCTCCGTTCCGGCACGCAGTACGAATCCGCCACCGATCGACAGATATGTACTCGTACAGACGATTTCGCGACCGCTGAAGGCGGTCAGTGTCATCGAGTTGGGGTGCCCGTGACGGCGAACGAGCGGCTCGAACACCATGTCCTCGTGAGTGAACACAACGTGCCCGAGTGAGCCGCCGACGAGCTTCACCGATCCGCCGTCCGAGAGCTCGGCCCAACGCCCGTGAATGTCGTTCGGCTCGCACGTTTCAGGATCCAACCCACGAAGTCCCGCGATCACCGCGTCGGGAGTGCAGTGCCCTATTCCGGTGGCGGCGAGAGAGCCGTGCAGATTGCAGCGAATTCGGTCGACCGACGCGGTCAAGCCGGCGTCGGAGAGCTCGCCGACAAAAGTGCGGGCGGCTCGCATCGGACCGACCGTGTGTGAACTGGAGGGCCCGATGCCGATGGAGAAGAATTCGAGCGCGGAAACATAGACGCCGGTGGTGCTCATTCGGCGCTCGTGACGGTAGTCGCTCCTGACTCGCGCTGGGCCGCAATCGTCAGGAGGTTGGAGCGCGAGTCCCCGGTGGCGGCTCGGATCACAGTGCGTGCCATTGCAATTGCTCCGTGCAGAACAGCTTCGTCGCCCGCTGCGGAGCGGGCATCAGCGGCAAACTCGATCGTGTGAGGAACTCCGGTAACGCCGCGTAACGCGATCATCGGGTGGATCGAGGGAACCACCTTCGACACGTTGCCCATGTCTGTCGAGCCGCCGGTCAGGGGAGTTCGGGCGGCCGCGGTGCGGCCCAGGCTCGCGATCTCCTCGTCCCAGATCGTCGCCAGCACGCGATGTTGAACAAGCTCCTCGTAGCGCGGTTCGGCGCGTTCGGTCGACCAGGAGCAGTCGCTGGCCACAGCTGCGCCCTCGAAGCAGGAGAGCATACGACGTTTGGCGTCCAACAGCACGTCGAGTTCTGCGGCCCGAACTTCCGCTCGCACCAACGTCGAGGCCGGAATGATGTTTGTTGCTTCGCCGCCGTGCTCGACATAGGCGTTGAGCCTGACGTCGGACGGAAGTTGTTGACGGAGAAGTCCGATGGCGACCAAGGCGATCGTGGCGGCGTCACCTGCGTTGATGCCCTTGTGTGGCGCAGCGGCCGCGTGTGCGGCTCTTCCGGTGTAGGTCACGTCGAACCGGTCGACTGCCTGCGTTCCGGTGACGGTGCAGCTGACGTCTTCACCTGCAGCGCCGTGGACCATGATCGACATCGCCGCGCCCTCCCATGCGCCACGTTCGAGCAGCAAGACTTTCCCGCCGCCATGTTCTTCGGCCGGCGTACCGAGAAGGACGACGGTCAGGCCGTGTTCCTCCGCGACCTCTCCGAGCGCGATCGCTGCTCCCAGTCCGGCAGCGGCGATGACATTGTGTCCACACGCATGACCGATATCGGGAAGGGCGTCGTACTCGGCGCAGACGACGACGCGGAAAGGGCCGGAGCCCCGCACCGCTTCGAATGCCGTCTCGAGGCCGTAGGCGGCGCGAGTAACCATGAAGCCGGCTTCCTGCGCGGCGTCCGCCAAGAGGGCCGACGCATGATGCTCTTCGAATGCCAATTCTGGGTGAGCATGGATGGTGTGGCTGACGTCGATGAGGCGTGATGCCCACTTCTCGATCGTGCTCGAAACCGAGTCTGTGCGGGTGCGGGTGTCAGCGATGGACATGGGTATTGCTTCCTTTCAACATCTTTGGTTCTCTGTGTCTTCGGATCACGGTGTCTTCGGTTCTCAGCGTTTTCGGGTGCAGTTCTAGTGCCAGAGGCCCAGCGCGAACTCCGCGACGACCACGGAAAGTAGGTAAGAGGCGAGGATCGCGACGATTCCGACGGGCACGATCTTCCAGCCGATCGTCTTGAGCAAGGGAAGGTCCTTGCCGAGGCTGAGACCTGCGACAGTCAAGGTGAGGGTGCAGATCGAGAGAAAGTCGACAGTCCCGACGGTGCTCGAGACGAAATCACCGATGGGGGACCACGGTGTTGTCGCCAAGGCGCCGATGGTGATGATTGCGATCATCGCCGCGATCTTGCCGCGGGTCAGGCGGGCCACGCCGACGCCCAGGAGCAACAATCCGGTGAGGATCAAGTAACCGACGATGATCGATCGAGATACGCCACCCGCTGCGATCGAGGAGACGATGACCCCACCGACGAACAGAATCGGAACGATCGTGGTCAGCGGCACGGTGACGCTCGGCGCAACCGCTCGTGGGGCAGTGTCGGCTTTCCGTTCGCTGGTCGTCTTCGAGCGCTTGGTGAGTGCGCCGTAGATTCGATCAGCAAGGGGGAGTGCGACATACATGCCGACATACACGCCGAGGAGGCCGGTGATGATGTTGGATGTGGCCGCCACGGCGAGTACCTGGTCGGCCATCTCGGGGTGCGCCGAAACGACGCTGGCGGCAGCGGCAGCCATCATCGAGCCGGATCCGACGCCGGCACCCATCGCCAATGCGAGGGGGTCGAAGATGTTGAAGGATGTAGCCAGTGACGCAATCAGGCTGATCAGCACGGCACCGAACAGAGTGCCGAAGACGTACATCGACAGGACTCCACGGTACTGGTCGGAATCGGGGCCGTAGCGTTCGCTGACCATTGCGAAGGAACCCTCGCGGTCGATGGAGAAGGTTGCTCCGACGGTGGCCGGCCCCATCCGAAGGAGTACCGCCAGCGGGAGTGCGAGAGCGATAGTGCCGAACAAGTGCCCCAATTCCTGCAGTAGCAGTGCGGGGCCCGCCTCGAACAACAATTGGATGTTCGGGCCGATGGTGAAAGACAACCTTGCACAAAGCAAGAGAACAGCCAGGCCCATGATTGCCGAGGCCGCAGCCTGAAGGTCGAGGCCGAGTGGTTTCCACTTCTGGCTCGAGACGACACCGCCGGCAATCAGTCCCCACACCATGGGCAGGATCGTGATGGCGGCAGCGCCGACGGGAATCACTGCGGGGCCGATCAGTTGCGCGCCTGCCGCAAGCCCGAGGAGCAGAGTCACCACGATCCACAGGCGTGGCGACTGCATGGCGAAAACGACTTTTTGCGTCGCGTTTTGATCGCTGACTGGGGAATCGTCATGCGAGACAGGGAATGCTTCGGTCATGTCGGTGTCTTTCTCGAGGGGGCGAACGAACGCAAGAAGTAAGGGTTCTCGAGGCTCAGGATTTGGTGGACTATTGATGTGATGAAGTTAGGATCGACGCGTTTCGATCCTGTTTCGGTGCAGCATTCTTTTGAAAGTGAGGTCCTCGGTGCAGGATCAGATGCTCAAGGACGACGATCTTCGGCTGTTGAACGCACTGCAGATCAGGCCGCGAGCGTCGTGGTCCGAGCTTTCACGCGCGATCGGTTCCGACCCGGTCGCCCTGACCAGGCGTTGGGAGCGTCTGCACTCGCAAGGAATAGCGTGGATCGCTGCGTACCGTGGTGGACCCATCGTGTCGGCGACCGCACTTCTCGAGATCGAATGCGCACCGGCACAGACCATGAGCGTTGCCGAACAGATCGCGCACGATCCCGAAGTTCTCACAGTCGATCTCACAACCGGCAATCGGGATCTGCTCGTCACGCTCACCTGCACTGACCTCGATCAATTGTCCAGGTACGTGTTGGAGCGAACACAATCCCTGCCGATGATCACCGCGATGCGAACTCAGATCGTGTCCTCGGCGAACTCCGACGCGAGGAACTGGCGTCTACGTGCTCTCGATGCGGAAGAAATTGCCGCGCTCGAGTCGGCCCCGGCGGGAAAGATTCGTGGTGTACGCGCCGGCGAAGAGGAACAGTCGCAGCTGTTCGACATTCTTTCTCGCGAACCACGTGTCACCGTCTCGGCACTCGCTGCGGCCCTCGGAGTCACGCCGGCTCGCGCTGGGGCGCTCCTTTCTCACGAGCTGTCGACGGGGCGACTGGTCGTCCGCACGGAGATTGCTCGGCCCTACTCCGGCTGGCCGGTCTACGCCTGGTACTTCTTACGTCTCGACGGGCGAAAGGAGGCAATTGCTCAGCGTCTTTCGCACCTGCGTGAGGCGAGGCTTGTTGCTTCTACGATCGGCAGCTACGACATCGCATTGGCGGTGTGGCTGCGCTCGATCGACGACGTGCAGCGTCTGGAAGGTTATCTCGCCGACCAGTTTCCGGGCGTATCCGTGGTGGACCGGTCGATCGTCCTGCGTACGCCGCATCACCTGCATCGGACGATCGATGTGTCGGGTCGAAGCATGCCGAAGCACGGGTGATCCGCAACGCGTTCGCGCGGGTCGGGTGCTCTCCGACTAGTTGGGGATCGCCACGTCGACGATCAAGCCGAAGTGATCGGAACCTTCGATCTCGATCCGCTCGAGAGACTTCGCCTGTCCGCCCCGCAGAAGTACATGGTCGATGCCGACGATCGCGGGAAATTTCTTGTCCGCCGGATAGGTGCGCACGATGCCTACTCCCAATTGGTCTGCGGCATCGGAGTAGCCGACATCGAGGAGGTCACGGAATTGCTTGTGCGTGAATGTGGTGTTGAAGTCGCCACTGACGATGACGGTTTCCTCGGCGGCAGCAGCGTCGAGCGCGTTTCGCAAAGTGCTCAGCTCGGCAGTCCACACGTCGGGCGGGGTCACGTACGCCGGTCCGGGGTGAACCGCCAGAAGGGTGAACGGAGTCGAGAAGCCCACTTCGGCAATAAGATTGGTCGGTCCGAATCCGTTCAATTCCCGAGTTTCCGTCAGCGGATAACGGCTGTAAATACCGGCGCCACCCCCGCCGGCCTCGTCCGGTACCAAGTAGTGATGCGGCAGCAGTTGCTCGAGTCCTTGATCTCTGAGAGAGCCTTCGAGTGATGTGGTCAGTTCCTGAACCGTCAGGACGTCGACTGCCTTCTCGCGCACCGTCGCAGTCAAACTGGCGGGATCTGCCTGCCCGAAGAGAAGATTTGCTTGCATTACGCGCAGAGTCGGCCCGTCGATTTCGGAACTGTTTGCCACATACAGTGGACTGATCACCGACGCGCCCACCGCAATCAGTACCACCGAGATCGCCAGCAGGATCCAGCGGCGAAAGACCAGGCATATCAGGGACGCTGCGAGTGTGACCGCAAGCAGTATCGGGACGAAGGAGGCCACGGCGATCAACGGGTTGATCGGCTTGGTGGAGTACAACGCGATCAGCGCGACAACGCCGACGGCGATACCGCCCACGCCGGCGACCTGAGCGATACGGCGTGCCGGAACATTGTCCGTCGTGAATCCCATACCAAACGGTACCCAATGCAGCCACGGCTCCCGACTGCCTGGCGTTTGTCAGTCGTCGGTTCGGGTGCGGAATGCGTTCACGGCGGCTTCGACGGTCGGGTAGAAGTGCGTCGAATCGAATCGATCCCCGACTCCGAATCGGATGAGTCGATCCTTGATCGGACCTTTCATCTCTGCGAATGCCAACCGAATTCCTTTGCCTTCGAGGAATGTATCCAGATCGACGAGTTCGTCGACTGCCGTTGTATCGAGTCCGGTGATCGGTTCGGCGGCTATAACCACCCAGTCGACCGGATCTGGCGCCTTGGCGACGACGGAGCGAACGTACTCGTCGAAGATCTCGCCGTTCGCGAAGAACAGTGGCGCGTCAAACCTCACCAACACCAGGCCGGGGATGCGATGCCCATCTGGATGGCGTTCGATGTCGTGGAATCCGGCGGGTTCGCCCGTCTCGACGAGTTCGGTTCGATGTGGCTGCCATACCTGCGCGATGACCGCTGCGAAGGACAGTCCGATCGCTACAAGGATGCCTTGTAGCACACCGACCAGGGCGACGCCCAGAAACGCCGCGACGGCGAGGCCGAATTCCACGGTGCTCATGCGCCACATGCGGACCATGCCGCCCACGTCGATCAGTGCACACGCGGCGACGATGACGACGGCGGCCAGTGTTGCATCGGGCAGATATGCCGTGAGTCCGGGAGCGACGAGGACGAACACCAGGACCGCGAGCGCCCCGACGACGCCGGCCAATTGTGTGTGCGCCCCACTCTGTTCGGCTACCGGAGTTCGTGACCCGCTCGCCGAGATCGGGAACCCGCCGAACAGCCCGCCGGCCACGTTCGCGACACCGATCGCCTTCATTTCGGTACTGCCGTTCACGTCCTCGCCGTGGCGGGCGGCGAAGGTGCGCGAGAGAACGCCGGTGTCGGCGAAGGCAATCAATGCGATACCGGCGGCGGGCCCGATCAGATGGCCGACGTCCTGCCAGGTGACTCCACCGACGGAAGGGAGGGGGAGTCCTTCCGGCAGTGCGCCGACCATGCCGATGTCATCGGTGAGACCGGCGGCAGCGGACAAGACTATGGCCGCGACAACGGCCACCAGAACGCCGGGAACAACAGGTACCCAGAGCCGGAAGGCGACTATGACGACTAGCGAACCGACACCGATGGCGGCAGCGAGGGGGTCGACGTCGCCACCCACCAGGGCCTTTGAGATCCCGCCGATTTCACCGAGTAGACCGGACGCGTCGACGGAGAATCCGAGCAGCTTGGGAATCTGACCAACTACGACGACGAGTGCAATGGCGTTGAGGTAGCCGAGGCGGATCGGTTTCGAGAGGAGTTCGGTCACGAAGCCGAGACGAAGGAATCCGCCGATCACGAGGATGAGTCCGACAAGAATGGCGAGAACACCGGCTAGTGCAAGCGCATTCTCCGAATCGCCGACCACTGCCAGCGGTATGACCGCGGCGGCAATCAGCGGCGCCAGTGACGAATCAGGTCCGAGTACAAGAATTTTCGAGGGCCCGACTACCGCGTACGCGAGCAAAGGCACGATGGTGGCGTACAGCCCGGCGTACGCAGGCAACCCGGCGGCCTCGGCGTAGCCCATGCCTGCCGGGATGAGCAGGGCAGTCAAGACGAGTCCGGCAGTGACGTCTGTTCGCAACCACTCGCGGCGATACCCACGGGCAGTCGCGACGCCCGGTAGCCGACCTAGACTCTCCGCCCACATCATCGTTTGATTGTCCTCCCTCAGTGGAGCGAACGGGCGCGCTCGGGGGCAACCGCGGTGGTCGCAGGGAGAGGCGCAGGTGCCTGTGCGAGGCGGCGGCGTCGAATTGCCTTGTCCAACTCGACGACAACCGGGATGATCAGCGACCAACCCAGGCAGGCGAGCCACTGGGCGCCGGTCAGTGAGGTTGTCATGAGGAGGTCCTGGAGGACGCCCGCCTCGACGGCGAATACGGTCACGACCGTGGGGATCGTCAAGATCTTGATGGCACCGAGAACCGGTGGAACCACGCCGGACTCGGGATCACGCCGCATAGTCAGCCCCGCGAGTATCGAACCGAGAGAGAGCACTACGAATGCTGTGGTCATGGGAACATTCGCCTCGGAAGTACTCATTTCACCGGGTGCGAGAAGCATCGCCGCGAGTGTCACGGCAAATTGCAGGACACCGTACGCGAGCCACTGAGCGACTGCGCTTCGATGTGCGATCGGCATCTTGGGATCGCGCGGAGGCTTGTTCATCAGATCCGGTGGCGGCGGGTCGAGCATGATCACGGCGACGGGGAACAGTGTGATGAAGAAGTGCTGGAACAGCACCATCAGTGGCGTCAGTGCCACACCCTCGTTGATGTTGAAGATGCTCGCAGCGAGGAAGAGGAGAACCAAGGAGAAGAGTTTCGACATCTGGTAGCGGATGTACGAGACGATTTTTCCGTAGATGTTGCGGCCCAAAGTGATCGCGGTGATGAGGGTACCGAAGTTGTCGTCGGTGAGCACCATCTTGCCCGCCTGTTTGGTCACCTCACTGCCCGAGCCCATGGCGACGCCGATGTCTGCCTTCTTCAACGCGGCGGCGTCGTTGACCGCGTCTCCGGTCATCGCGACGACGGCGCCACCGCTCTGCATGACATCGACCAAGCGAAGTTTGTCCTGCGGAGTGACGCGGCCGAACACGTGCAGGTTCGGCAACGCGGTCGACAGTTCTTCATCGGTCATCGCTTGCAACTCGCCGCCGCCCACCGAGCCCGGGCCGAGTCCGAGTTCGGCACCGATCGCTGCGGCGGTGATGGCATGGTCGCCGGTGATCATGCGGACCTCGATGCCGGCCCGGTGTGCGGTTCGCACCGAATCGACCGCCTCCGGACGCAGCGGGTCGATGATGCCTGCCATACCGACAAACGTCAGGTCCTCGACAAAGGACATGGGGTCGGCCACGACAGCGTCTTCCCGTCCGTCGAGGCGTCTGACCGCGAATGCCAGCACCCGAAGACCCTTTTCGGACATAGACTGATTTGCTGCCGTGAGTTCGTCTCGGACTTCCTCGATCGGGACCTGCCGACGGCCGGGGAGAAAGGCCGAAGAACACCGAGCGAGGACGACATCGGGTCCGCCCTTGACCAATCCGACGAACTGACTTACGCCGTCGACTTCGAGATGGTGGTACGTGGCCATGAACTTGTACGCGGAATCGAACGGAACCGTCGCCACCCGCGGGTAGGTCCGTCTGGTGAGTGGGGCGTCGGCACCGATCTTTGCCGCGAGCACCACGAGCGCGGCCTCGGTCGGGTCGCCGACAACTTCCCCGGAATCGGAAACCGTTGCATCGCTGTCGAGACACAGTCCGTATGCGAGAAGGGTGAAGTCGGGCGGCGCCTCGCCGGCAACCTGCGTTATCCTTCCCGCTTTGGCATAGCCTTCGCCCTCGACCGTGTACCAACGGCCGTGGACGTACAGCGATCGGACGGTCATCTGGTTCATGGTCAGCGTGCCGGTCTTGTCCGAGTTGATTGCACTGGTCGCGCCGAGTGTTTCGACGTCGGTCAGGTTCTTCACGACGGCCTTGGCGTCGGCCAGTTGACGGGCACCGTAGGCCAGCATCGCCTGGACGAATGTTGGCAGGCCGGTCGGAATCGCGGACACTCCCATTGCGATACCAAGGAGCAGAAGCGTAGTCAGGTCCTGCCCACGAAGGAGCCCGATGACGACGATGACGATCACTGCCGTCCACGCGATGATTCCGAGAAGTTTGGTGAGAGAGTCCAATTCACGTTGAAGTGGCGACTTGCCAGGGGCGACCGCCGACAACATCGACGCGATCCGGCCTATCTGCGTCTGCATCCCGGTCTCGGTGACCACCATGGTCGCCGTGCCGCGGGTGACCGAGGTGTTCTGGAAGACCAGATTGCTGCGGTCTCCGAGCGGAATATCCTCGTTGTTCAGCGTATTCGGGTCCTTCGGTATCGGCGCGCTTTCCCCGGTCAATGCGGCTTCCTGCGTCTCCAGGGTGGTGGTGGCGAGTAACCGTCCGTCGGCAGCGATGATGTCTCCTGCCTCGACTTGGACGATGTCACCCGGCACCAGTTCGGTAGCGTCGAGTTGAATCAGGTTCCCGTCACGAATGACCCGTGCTTGGGGCGTCTGCATCTTGGCGAGGGCGTCGACGCTGGCCCGTGCCTTCAACTCCTGTCGAGTTCCGAGGACGATGTTGAGCACGACGAGCACCGCCACCACGATTGCTGTCGGCACTTCACCGATGGCGATGCTGACCGCGGCCACGGCGACGAGCATCAAGTTCATCGGATCTTTCAGCTGCAACAGCGCGATCGACCACGTCGACGGCGGTGGCGTCGAGGTGATTTCGTTCGACCCGTAGCGTCGTCGCCGTTGGTCGGCCTCATCCGACTGCAGTCCGCGCTCCGGGTCCGACTGCAGTACGGACACGACTGATTCGCCACTCTGCGCATGCCACGGCGTGGGGCTCATGACCGCACATCCTTTCCTTGGCGATCGTCAATACCGGGTCGGAATCCAGTGCAGCGGTTGTTTGGGCGTCTGGTAGCCGTGAGCCTTCTGCCGTTTCGGTAGGGTGATGTCCGTGGATTGCACGGGCTCGTAGGGGATCTGACTCAGAATGTGGCTGATGATGTTGAGTCGTCCGCGTTTCTTGTCATTGTTGTTTGCGACATACCATGGCGCCCAGCCGGTGTCGGTGAAGCGAAACATCTCGTCGCGGGCACGCGAGTAGTCGTACCAATGACTGAACGACTTCAGATCGAGATTCGACAGCTTCCAGATCTTTCGAGGGTCGTCGATCCGGCTCTGCAGACGTAAGAGCTGCTGTTCTTCGCTGACCTCGAGCCAGTACTTGAGCAGAATGACTCCCGATTCGACGATCGCGCGTTCGACGGTCGGAATGAGCTGGAGAAATTGATGTGCTTGTTCTTCGGTGCAAAAGCCCATTACTCGTTCTACACCGGCACGGTTGTACCAACTTCGGTCGAAGATGACGATCTCACCGGCAGCCGGAAGATGCGGGACGTAGCGCTGGACGTACATCTGCGAATGCTCTCGCTCGGTCGGGGCGGGTAACGCAACGACCCGGAACACTCGCGGACTCACTCGCTCGGTGATGGCTTTGATGACACCGCCCTTCCCCGCGGTATCTCGACCTTCGAATACGATGCAGACCTTGGCTCCAGACGATTTGACCACTCCTGCAAAGCCACGAGTTCGCCGTGCAACGGCTTGAGTTTGCGGCGGTACACCTTGTTCTTCATCGGCTTTTCTGCCACGGGCGGCGCGTCGTCGGTAAGGGTCGACGGGGTGTCGTCGTGAAGAATCCGAGCGTTCTTTCCCACTTCCACTCCCTGGCATCATGAGCGCAACGCGAGCGCGCGGGGAACCGTCCGCCCTTATGTGTATGCCCCATATTCGGTGAACCTATTCTCTTCGCAATCGAGACCCGAATCGTGTTGTTTTCGAACCCTTTCCGAGTCTTGACGTGCTCGGCTGGACGGACGACCATTAATGGATGACTGGCGACGAAGAGTTGCTTCACGTCGAGCGGGTGATCACTCGCCTGATTTCCCGCTATCCCGCCGTTCCTCCACCGGAGATCGAAAACAGAGTGCGAACAATTCACCAGCGTTTTGCGGGATGTCGGATCCGCGACTTCGTGCCTCTTCTGGTCGAAAAAGCGGCCAGACAAGAGATCTCGGATCGGAGAATCGTGATTCCGATAATGGATGAGCGGTCGGCGAGTCTGAACTCTTTCGAACTGTAGCCGGAACGGGGATCGTCGGCGCATACTGAAATGACCTTGGACCAGGGAGTTCTGGCCGAATGCAGGAGCTCAGGCGCGGAACGTCAGCCTCCCGAACTCCTGATGTGTAAAACCGAGTACAGGGAGCGTTGACATGGAAGGCTTCTGGGAATTCTTCTGGTTCATCTTCGTCTGCTTTGCCTTTGTGGCGTACTTGAGCGTGTTGTTCTCGATCATCACCGACTTGTTCCGTGATCACGAGACTTCGGGCTGGGCCAAGGCGTTGTGGATGATATTCCTCTTCGTCATTCCATTCCTGTCCGCGATGATCTACGTGGTCGTCAAGAATGACGGAATGACGAGGCGGTCGATGGAAGCCGCTCAACAGCACATACACGCGCAGAGTGATTACATTCGAAAGGTCGCCGGGAAATCGCCGACTCAGCAGATCGCCGACGCCAGAGAGCTTCTCGACTCAGGCGCGATCAACGAAGAGGAATTCCAGGCCATCAAGGCAAAGGCGCTGGCGTAGTTTTCGTATCTTCTGCCCCGGGCCTGGCGTCGTCGGTTCCGCCGTCGTCAGGCCCGGCGTCCTGCGCGGCGGCGCGTGCGGGACGAACCAATACTTCCAGTGCGACGAGAGCAACGAGCGCAATGACGACGATCCAACCAACGACCAATCCGGTGGGGTAGCGCCAGAAGAGCAGCAACAGGGCGGCGATGCCGATGATGGCACAGCGCAGTGGGACACGAAGCTGATTGGCCCACCGCTCCACCTGATTCGGCGTTCGGCCGCTTGCAGAATGCCGGACGAAGTCCAACGCCTGCCCGTAGCCTCGACGAACGGCGATCGCCGACGACGACCCACCGATCAGGTAGGCGCCGAGCCCCACCACCACACCGAGGAGCGCAACCGCGCGAAGGCTCGTCCGAAGCGGAACCAGAACTGTGTCGATGACAGCGGTGGCGGCGTCTGGCGAGAGGATATCGGTAGGGACACTGTCGAGGTAGATTGCACGTCCGATCAGAATTCCGATCGCAAGAACAAGCATTCCCAACGCAATCGACAGACCGACCAGGGACAGCGTACGAAGCCTGCGACCGGTTGGCGCAACGGCGACAGCGGCTGCTGCGCAAGCGATTCCCAACCACGGCAGCACCGCCGAGACCTTGTCGAGTGCCGAGACGGCTCGCTGCGCCTTCACCAGCTCGGGGGACTGGAAGAGAACAAACTCCTTGTCCACGGACGGGATTTTGTCTGCGAAAGCGAAGCCGCGGTCGGTCAGCGCCGTTTTCACCCGGTCGATGATCGTGCTCAGTGAAATGCTGACCGTTCCGCTCTGGTCGACCTCGACCGAGTCGGGTCCGTAGTTTCCGGTCATGACGGCGACGAGGGAGTTGTGCGCCGCTCGGTTCGCCTGAATCCAAAGGTCTTCGAACTGCTGCGTCCGAACGAGCGAGGCCACTGTGTCGTGGACGAAACTCTTCGCCTGGCCGGCGATCACCGGTGCCAAACCCACCAACGCCTGGTCCACGCGAGGGGCGTTGGCTTCGAGATTCGACACGTCCGTCAATGCTGTGAGTGCCTCGGTGGTGAGCCCTTCGACGTCGACGCGATCGAAGATCTCGTCCGTGACTTGATTCGTGATCTCCGCTTGCACGGCTGGATTCTCACCCAGTGGCGCTACCGTGCTGACGTAGCGGTCCGTGTCGAGGATCTGACTACGTACGAAGCGGGTGGTTACCGACAAGACTGCGAGCAGTGCGACCAGCACCAGCAGGATTGTCACCGCGGTCCACCGCAGCCCATGTCGAGGTGGTCGGGAGACTTTCTCGACGGTCGTTTCGCGGGCGCTGGGAGTCTGCTCGCGAAGTGTTGCTACCTCTTCGCGCAACCGGGCTAGTTCGGCACGTTCGTCCTCCTGGAGTGGTCCGTCGCTCGTGCCGTTTGCCATGATGGTCCTCCCGGGACGGAAACTACTGGCGCACAGTTGAAATGCTGAACTGCGAAGATGATTCGGCGGGTGACCTCAGATGATCTCGGGATTCCAGGTCGCGACGGCCCAGATGACGAATACGTCGAGCGCGATGATGATGATCGACCACCACGGCGAGTGGGGTAGCCACAGGAAATTCGCGAGGATCGACAGAGAACAGATGACTATCGCGCCTACCCGTGCCCACGTCGCGCCGGTGAAGAGCATGATTCCGACAGCGGTGACGAGCACACCGAGTACGAGGTGGATCCATCCCCACGAAGTGAGGTCGAATTGGTACGTGTATTCCGGGCCGACGACTGTCACGTCGTCCTCCGATATCGCCGAGATGCCTTGGAGGATTTCGAGCACGCCGACTGTGATGAGGAGAACGGCTCCGCCCAGCGCGCTTCCTTTTGCCACACCCTGCTTTACAAGTGAATCCTCGGACATGACCGCCCCTAGATTTCAAGCGCGAAATAGCCTGGCATATTTCCCTGTCCCGACCTTTTACGGTGGTGAAGTAGCCCGTCGGAGGGCAAATCAAACATTGAGCGCTGCACAGCATTGCGATATTCATTCGCCTACGAATTTGAAAGAACCTACCGTGACGGCATGGATATGGCGGACGTAGGTGTGGCGATGAGGCCTGCACCGGGTGTGATCCGGACGGACCGGCTGGTGCTCCGTACCTACCGCCCAGGCGATCACCGGGATCTTCTCACCTTCTACGGGCGCAGCGACGTATGCCGGTATTTGCTCAACGAACCCTGGAGTCTCGCGGAGGCTCGAGAGGCCGTGCAGACCAGAATGTCTCGCCGCGACCTGGCATCGGGCGCGGTGGCACTTGTTGTCGAGTACGGGGGCCGGGTTGTCGGAAGCGTGAGTGCTTGGCGAGTCGAAGAATCTGATTGCACAGCCGAAGTCGAGCACACCGCCGAACTCGGGTGGGCATTTTCGCCCGAGTTCGGCGGCCGAGGATTCGCGACGGAAGCAGTGACCGCTCTGATCGACCTCGCGTTCGCGACACCCCGATTGCGCCGCGTGGTCGCGCGAATGGATTCGAGAAACGAATCCTCGGCGCGACTCGCGCAGCGGATCGGTATGAGGCGAGAGGGACATTTTCGGCAGAACGCGTGGATCAAGAACGAGTGGACCGACACCGTGGTTTTCGCGACACTTCGCGGTGAGTGGCCTTCAGTTGCTTGATCAGACCGAGCGGGCTGCTATTTTGCGACCAGTTCGGTCAACTGTGGCACGAGTTCGTCGGTCGCCCACGGAACACTCAGAAGGCTGACGTACATTGTCGCCGCAGTCAGGCGATTGTCGGTGATCCACAGGTCCTTGCCGTTGGCGATGACCGGCCACCGCGAGAACAGAGTGTTGGCCAATGTGCTGTCGACTTCCGACTGATCGCTTGCCCAACCGAGATACACGTCGGTGTCGATCGTGTCGAGCTTTTCCATACTGATGCCGAAAAGGAACGAGTCGCCGGCAAAGTTCTTGGCGCCGTTCACCACGTCGGGAGCGACTGTGAGCCCGAGGTTTTCGACAAACTTGACGCGCGGATCGTCCGGACCGTAGATGGCGGTTTCGGTTTCTCCTTCACGGATGTAGGAACCGAAGGCGAAAGTGACTCCGTTGAATTCGGGATGACTCGCCTTCGATTCCTGGACCGATTCCTCAACCGACTTGATCAGCGCCGCGGTCTGAGCGGGACGCCCGAGTGCCTTGCCGACATCGGTGGCGAGGTTTTGCCACGAGCTGGGCTGATACGGCTTGGTGTCGTACGGGAGGGTCGGGGCGATCGAGCTCAGGCGCTGGTAATCCTGCTCGGAGAAGCCCGAGTACGGGGCAAGAATCAGATCAGGTGCGGCATTGAGAATCTGCTCGAACAGTAGCTCGCCGCTGTCGGAGTAGTACGGCGCAGGCGTGGGCAGCGTCTGGCCCGACTTTTCGAGTTCGGCGCGGGTCCACGGCAGGAACCCGTCGGCGTCGCCGGCCCAAGAGTCCTTCTGCATCGCGATCGGAGTGACACCCAGGGCGATGACCGTGTCTGCCGCTGCGGAATCGAGGGTGAGGATCCGTGTCGGCTCCTTGTCGATGGTGGTCCCGCCGAAAGCGTGCTTGATCGTCACGGGATAGGCGCCGTCCTCGACGGCGGATGCCGATGAATTGTTTTCCTGGGCGTCCGATGACGACTGTGTGCAGGCGGTCAGAGGCAGTGCCGCCGCCAGCATGAGCGCAACAACGATTCGTCGCCTCCGCTGGGGACGAATTCTCTGACGGGCAGATCTGAACACGCGAAACTCCTCGGGATTGATCAGGGAAGTGCTTGCACGACTCAGCGCAGTACGCACGTGAGAGCAGGCTTACCTAAGTGAATGTAGGGCGCGTGCGTGTAGCGAAGGGGCCAGCCGATGTCGACAACAGGTCAGGCTCGAGTCAGTTGACAGCGGCGAGCGCATTGCCGGGGGTGTAGCCGACCGTCTTGCGAAAAGCGGCGATGAAGGAACTCGACGTCCCGTAACCGACACGGCGGCTGACGGCGTTCACACTCATTCCGGTCCCGAGCATGCCGAGGGCCGTGCTCATACGAACCAGAGTGCGCCACTGCGCAAAGCTCAAGGCGAGTTCCGCGGCAAAAATCCGGGTGACCGTACGTCGGCTGAGATTGAGAACGTGAGCCCACTGATCGAGTGATCGATCGTCGGCGGGATCCGACAGCACTTTGTCGACGAGCATCCGTAGCCGCGGATCTCGGGGGATCGGTACGTCGAAGTGAGGTGCTGATGCCGGCGTGAGGAGATCGACACAAACCTGCTGTGCCCGAAGGCGTTGTTCTGTAGGCATTCCGGTGTGGGCGAGGTGTATCAGCAGTGCCCGGGCTGCCTCACTCAGTGTCACGATGCACGGTTCGTTCCAGGCGGGGGTCCACAGCTCGGGGGTGAAGAGCGTGGCGCGGAATGCGACGTGGGGATTTGCCTGACCTTCGTGGAGGACCCCGCGGGGGATCCACAGGCCGACGCCGGGCGTGACGGTCCAGAGTTGATTGTCGATGATCATGTTGACGACACCGCGGTCGGACCAGATCAGTTCGTGCTCGATGTGAGCGTGCTCTGGCCACCGGGTGATGTGGTCGGTCTCGACGATGTACGTCGTGAGTTGGAACGGCGCCGGGACGGCGCGCGCCATCGGAGTGTGGCGGTCGGATTCCCGTAAGTGGGAATCGTCGTCCAGCTGTGGACCGTCGGCGATTTCACGAAGGGCAGGGATCAGCACCGTGGACTACCTCCAGAGCAAAGTTAGGTAAACCTTACACTGATGTGTGCAGCGATCAGTGACTCGCACCGAGTTCGATGAGAAGCACGCCTGCCGCGATGAGGCCGATCCCGACCATCATGAGCCTGGTCAGCGGTTCGCGAAAGAGAATGCGGGATGCGATTGCCGTCAACGCCACTCCACATGCGGTCCAGATTCCGTATGCGACGCCGATGGTGAGGCCCGCGTCGAGCGCGAGGGTCAGGAAGGCGAAAGCGGCGAGATACCCCACGGTGACAACCGCGAGCCATCGTTTGTCGCTGCCGTCCTGCGACGCCATCCGTAGTGACAACGTCGCGGTGACCTCGGAAATAATTGCAGCGATCAGAAATACGAAGGTCATGCTGGGTCCGCCGGCCCGCTGTCGGCGGCAGCCTGAGAGCCGAGTTCGACGCACAGCACTCCGCCGATGACCAGTGCAATCCCGACGCCCATGGTGGCCGTCAGAGGATCTCCGAAAAGGGCCGTTGCGAATACTGCGGTCAGGACAACTCCGGTTGCGCCCCAGATTCCGTATGCAACACCGAGTCCCATGCCCTCCCGCAGGACGAACGACAAGGCGGTGAATGCTGCGAGATATCCGCCGACGACCACGATGTACCAAGCCGGGTGATCGAGGGCGGCGCGCAACGACAGCGTCGCAGACACCTCGGTGAGGATCGCGGTGATCAACAACAGCCATTTCTTCACGGTTGGGATTCTGTCAGGCTCCACCGATTCCGGTCGCGCACTACGGTTGAGACATGACGTGCGTACTGCTCGGTGGAATCCGCAAAGGTGACATCCGCCACGACGCGTCGGTTGGCGATGTGGCCGCAACTCCGATCCTCGACTGGGGCCACGACGACGTGGCCCGCCTCTACGAGGACATTGCAGAAGGTGCGATCCAGTCGGCGCAGGAGTTCCTGGTGTCGGCGCATCGCAGCGTCGCTGCAAATATTCGGCCGGTGTACGGCCTCGACGACCGGCAACCCGTCTCGGTGACATTGAGTCGAGAGCGCGGATCCTGCAGTCAGAGACTGGCTATCGTCGAAGCGTTGGCTCGCCGCCGAGGTATCGCCACCCGAGTATGCGGTCTCGTACTACGCGGGGAATTCTGGTACCCGAGATTTCGGCGTCTACATGCGGTGATTCCGAAGTCAGTGCTGCTGGCGTGGCCGGAATTTCTGGTCGACGGACGCTGGCAGGACATCTCCGAGATCGTTTCACCTGCGGTGGTCTCAGCGCTCGAACCGTTCACGAACACCGGCGAGGAGACACTGTTCGACGCGATCGGACGCGCTCCGATCAGTTGGGGCAAGTCTGTTTCGTGTGATTGCTTGGACTTCTCCGAATTCGTCGACCGCGATCTGGGCACCTTCGAATCTCGCGATGTGCTCTTCGAGGAATTCGGACAGACGATGTCGACCCCCGTCAGAATTCTCGTCGACCCGGTTTTTCGGAACTGGAGTGCATCCGGCTGACGCGCGACGCGAGGTCTAGGCTGTTCTGCATGTCTGTGCGTACCCCATTGGTCCCTGGAACCGTCTCTCCCGTCCTCGCTGTGCCCTCGAAGATCGAGCGGCCCGAGTACGCGTGGAAGCCGACCGCCAAAGAGGGCAACGAGCCCTGGGTTCAGACGCCGGAAACGATCGAGGCGATGCGCATCGCCAGCAAGATCGCTGCAGGCGCGCTGCAGGAAGCCGGCAAGGCTGTCGCTCCCGGTGTCACGACCGACGAACTCGACCGCATCGCACACGAGTTCATGCTCGACCACGGTGCATACCCGTCGACGTTGGGCTACAAGAGCTTTCCCAAGTCGTGCTGCACGTCTCTCAACGAGGTGATCTGCCACGGAATCCCCGACTCGACTGTGATCCAGGACGGCGACATCGTCAATATCGACGTCACCGCGTACATCAACGGGGTACACGGCGACACCAATGCGACATTCCTCGCCGGTGACGTGTCCGAAGAGAACCGCTTGCTCGTCGAGCGCACACACGAGGCAACGATGCGGGCCATCAAAGCCGTCAAGCCCGGCCGCGCGCTCAACGTGATCGGACGTGTCATCGAGTCCTACGCCCATCGGTTCGGGTACGGCGTCGTCCGGGACTTCACCGGACACGGAATCGGCGAGACCTTCCACAACGGCCTCGTGATCCTGCACTACGACGAGCCCGCGGTCGAGACGATCATCGAACCGGGCATGGTCTTCACGATCGAACCGATGATCAACCTCGGTGGTATCGACTACGAGATCTGGGAGGACGGCTGGACCGTCGTCACCAAGGACCGTAAGTGGACGGCGCAGTTCGAGCACACCTTGGTGGTCACCGAGACCGGTGCAGAGATTCTCACCCTGCCTTGAGTTCGGAGATGCGCGGCGCTCTGCTGGTAGCCGGCACTACTTCCGATGCGGGCAAGAGCGTTCTTGTGGCCGGATTGTGTCGCATGTTGGCGCGTCGAGGCGTCCGAGTGGCGCCGTTCAAGGCGCAGAACATGTCGAACAACTCCGTGGTCACGCTGGACGGCGGAGAGATCGGCCGTGCGCAGGCACTTCAGGCGCGTGCATGCGGTCTGGAGCCGAGTGTTCGATTCAATCCGGTGCTGCTCAAGCCTGGAAGTGACCGCACTTCGCAATTGGTCGTTCGGGGCAAGGCGATGACCACAGTGGGTGCTCGCGACTACATGCAGCATCGGCAGTGGCTTCGCGCCGTCGTGGCCGAAGATCTCGAATCGCTTCGATCCGAGTTCGACGTCGTGATCTGTGAAGGCGCCGGTTCACCGGCCGAAATCAACTTGCGCGCAACGGATCTTGCCAACATGGGATTGGCTGAGGCTGCGCGGATTCCGGTCGTCGTCGTCGGTGACATCGATCGCGGCGGCGTCCTGGCCCATCTGTTCGGGACCGTTGCTGTGCTCTCGCCGAGCGACCAGGCATTGATCGCGGGATTTGTGATCAACAAATTCCGCGGTGACGTTGCACTGTTGGAACCCGGACTGGAACAACTGCGCAGCCTCACCGGTCGACCCACTCTCGGAGTGATCCCGTTTGCCGACGATCTTTGGCTCGACGCCGAGGATTCGCTTGGCGTCACCGGCAATGCCCCGGTAGGGCGCCCGGGCCCACCCGTCGGTTCGGCCTGGCTCACCGTTGCTGCGGTTCGGCTCCCGCGCATCTCCAACTCCACGGACGTCGAGGCACTGGCATGTGAACCGGGCGTGGCAGTTTCGTGGGTGACCGATCCGTCGCGGATTCGCGACGCGGACCTCGTGGTGATCCCCGGTAGTAAGTCCACCGTGAGTGACCTCGAGTGGTTGCGAAGTACCGGCCTGGCCGACGAGATCGTCGCGCGAGCAGGTCGCGGGCAAGCAGTCCTGGGAATCTGCGGCGGTTACCAGATGCTGGGTAATTCCATCGTCGACGACGTCGAATCAGGATCAGGGACCACCGCGGGACTGGGTCTGCTGGACCTCGATGTCGAGTTCGCTCCGGACAAGGTGCTGGCGCAGATGACCGGTACGGCAGACGGTATCTCGGTGTCCGGGTACGAGATTCATCACGGACGCGTCGTGCGCAACGGGGACCGCCCATTGCTGGCGGACTCGAGCGGTATGCCGGAAGGCAGTGTGCGAGGGCCTGTTCGAGGGACACACTGGCACGGTCTCCTGGAAAGTGACGACTTTCGGCGCAGCCTGCTGCGTGAGCTCGCGGTTCCCGGTTTTGTTGCTGCACCCGACACCGCGGTTGCCGCGGTGCGAGAACAACAACTCGACCTTCTCGCTGATCTCGTCGAGCAGCACCTCGATCAGGATCTACTCGAGAAACTGATCAACGGTGGGGCGCCTATCGGGCTCCCCGTCATTGCTTCCGCACTCGAAGCCTGAGAGCGCTCCCGCGGGTGTCGACGTGGACGCGGTAGAATAGCCAGGCCTCACTCCCGCGACGGCTCCCTAGTAGGAGTGTGCGCGGTGACAGATCAATTCGACGGCTTGCTGACCGACTTCAGTGACGAGGTGCTGGTCGACTCGGCAATGCTCGGCGATCACGCGGCCTTCGACGTCATCGTCCGCCGATACGGCCCGCACTTGTATCGATTTGCCCGTCGACTGCTCGTGAGCGAGAGTGACGTCGACGACATCGTCCAGGAAACCTGCGTCGCTGCGTGGCGCCAACTTCCGGGGTTTCAGCGGCGCTCGAGCATCAAGACCTGGTTGTTCGCGATCTGTTCTCGCAAGATCTCGGATTTCTATCGAAAAGTCGGCTCCTGCGCCGCCGATATGGACGAACTCCGGGAAGAAGCTGATCCCCGTTTGCGTGATCCGAGCGAAGAAGTCTGCGGCACAGCATTTCTCGACGCCCTGGAATCCGAACTCGATCGACTGCCGCTGCGTCAGCGTGCTGCCTGGGTCTTGCGAGAAGTGGAGGGCATGACGTATCCACAGATCGCTGTTGTCCTGGAGCTGAGTCCGGACGCGGTTCGTGGCCAGCACACTCGGGCGAGGCGGAATCTCGGTGTCGCACTCGATCGATGGCGATGACGACTCGCCGGTTTGCCGGGTTCTGTCACCGAACTCACTCTCCTTGGTGCCCGTGAAACTGGAAGAATGCTTCGTCGTGGATACCGCTTTCGACCCCAGAGGCTTCGACCCGAGAACCGAGGATTCGGTGCCGTCGGTACTGCCGGACGATGCGACGGCAACTGGTGCTGACGTCGCCGTCGAGGCTGCGGAAACTCGGCTGACGGCACGTGCGGTCAGAGAGTTGCTGGCAGCGCTCGGGGGAAGTATCGGCGACGAGGACGAACTCGTGGTTCTACTCCAACGCGCCGTCGAAATCGCGAACGACGCCATCGACGGCGCCGACAGCATCGGCGTCACCATCGATCTTGCCGGGCAGACCTACACCGCCGTTCATACCGATTCGCGGACCCTGCGCGTCGACATCGAGCAATACGACGCCGGCGACGGACCATGTCTGCACGCGGCTCGAACCGGTGAAACCGTAGTCGTTGATGCCGAGACCAGCGCGGAACGCTGGCCGCGGTTCGCGGCGGCCGCGAAGGACGAAGGGATCAAGTCCTTTCTCGCGGCGCCGCTCTTCACGCCGGATCAGCGACTCGGTTCGTTCAACCTGTACGGACGTGCCCCAGCGGCCTTCGACAGCGTCGACGCGGAAGTCATGGAGATTCTCACGACAACAGTCTCACGCGCGATCGGAGACTTCTCCCGTTTCAAATCTGCCAAGGCGGTAGCTGACGCCTTGCAACGCGCGCTCGAGACTCGGGCGCCGATAGAACAGGCCAAAGGCATGCTGATGGCCATCCATCGGATCGACGCCGACACCGCATTTCACATGCTGCGCAAGCAGTCTCAAACCACGAACACCAAGTTGCGTGACGTGGCAGCCGAGATTGTCGAGACGTATTCCGCGCCGCCCACCGCGGTCTAGTTCGACGGAGACCGACGTACGGCCTCGAGCGCGACGACCACGCTCGCGGCGACAACCACGTGCATCAGCGCGAGCGTGACCGTGCTGGCGGCGTCGAAGTCCGCGGCAATGGTCAAAGCGATGGTGCCGAGCGCCACGACTGCACCCACGATCTGGGCGATGCGGATGATCGGCTCCCACTTCAGTGAGATCAACATTGCGACCGACAAACCGACCAGCAGTGGCACCACCGTCAATGTGATGACCCCACCAGGCGCGACGCTCGCCGGCTTTCCCTGATCTGTCATCTCGAAGGATCCGCCCAATGCGAGGCCGATCAACCACAGGATCAGATTTACGACGAGAGCAATTACCGTGGCGCCGAGTACGGCACGTGGCTTGGTGACGTGGAGGTTGTGTGCGGTTGACGTGATTGCAGACATGGTGTTCTCCCGGCTCGATGCGATGGTCTTGTGACGTCGCTCTGGTGAATAGACCCGCCGGCGGGGAGAAACTCATCGCTGAGGTTGACTATTGCCCGTCGACGACGGGCACTGCGGTGCCGGTGACCGAGATACCGCCGTCGACTGGGATGTCGACTTCGAGCACACTGGGACGCCCGACGTGTCGGCCCTGGTGGATGGTGATCCGCCGCGGAGTGGCCGCGGGTTCGAGTTTGCGCAGGTAACCGCCGGTCGATGCCGCTGCGGACCCGGTTGCGGGATCCTCGACGATGTTTCCCACCGGAAACAGATTTCGGGCTTCGAAGGTGTTGTCGTCGAGGGGATGCAGGATCGTCACCGTGCCGGCCCACCCCTGCGCGTCCATCAGAATTCGCATTGCGGATGGATCGAAGGTGAACTCGTCGAATGTCGACTGATCACGAAGTACGACGATCGGGTGAGTGTTGCCGGCGTACGAAAGCATTGCGGGATACCGCGCGTCGAGCGCAGACGAATCGACGCCGATGAGCCCGAGCAGCGCTGTCAGCACGGCGTGATCGATCGGCGAGACCGACGGTTCGACGCTGGTGAAGGTCGCGGTGGACCTTCCGTCCTCGTCGGTCGCCGTGTCGATGGATACCGGTCCGATCGGTGTTTCGAATGTGAAGGTTCCCTCACCGTCTCGCTCGGTGAGAGCGATGGCCGTCGCAATAGTGGCATGACCGCAGAACGGTACTTCGGCGATAGGGGAGAAGTACCGGATCCGGCTGTGGCGCGGGTTGCCTCCGAGCACCGGTTCGATGAGGAACGCCGTCTCGGCATACCCGACTTCGGCTGCAACAGATTGTAATTCGGAGTCGTCGAGTCCACGCGCGTCGAGCACTACGCCGGCCGGATTACCGCCGGCCGGATCCGAACTGAACGCAGTCAGCCGGAGGATGTCGCGAGAAGTTGCCATGTCGACCATCTTTGTCCGCTGTCGTCCATCGAGGGAAGAGTGATCGCGCGATTGCGGTCCGCGATCTTCGAACTGGACTGCCTCCGGAACAAACCGGCCGCACGGCGTCGTTGGTGCAGATATGAGCAATGACACAGACACCGACGACGCGTTGTTCGCACTCGTGGCCGAGGGAAAACAAGGTGTGTTGGCAACCGTCAAGCGTGACGGCCGCCCACAGTTGTCCAACATCATTTACCGCTGGGACGTCGAGTCGAAGACGGCTTCCGTGTCCATCACAGCTGATCGCGCCAAGAGTAAAAATGCGATCCGCGATCCGCGGGTTTCCCTTCACGTCAGCGCGCCCGACTTCTGGAGCTACGCCGTGATCGAAGGACTTGCCGAGGTGACACCCGTCGCGGCCGATCCTCACGACGAAGTGTCTGACGCACTGGTCGAGCTGTACCGGGACATCAGCGGTCAGGAGCATCCCGATTGGGAGGAGTACCGCGAAGCGATGGTGGCAGAGCGTCGACAGATCCTCACGGTGCGCGCTGATCACGTCTACGGAATGACGAGGCTCCCCAAACCGTCCGGTACCTAGACCCGCGCCCCACTGGAGTTCGGCCCACCCCCACTTTCGAGCGAACGGTACGTCCGTCGCCTCAGATGCGCCGAAAGCCACTTTCGCTCCGAGTGGAGGCGGTACAGAGCGAACAAATCGGGCCCGCAGCGGCGCGTGAATGTATGAGTGGTCATACTTCTGTCGACTCCAGGGTCCTCCACAGTGTGGATCGCGTACCGTTTCCAGACATGGAATTGACTCGAGTAGCGGTGGGCAGTGGTTCGTGCACCGTTCGGATCGACGGGCCGGTCAGCAAGCATGCGGTACTCCTGCTTCCCGGCAAGGGCGACCCCGTCGACTTGTACGACGATGTGTGTGAGCGACTGCATCATTCGGACCTGCGGACCGTCGCGGTGGAATCGATCGAGAATCTCGACGAGACCTCGGCAGTGGTACTGCTGGACGAGTTGAACATCGCCTGGGTGAATCTGGTCGGTCACCGGGAGGGCGCCGATCTCGCGTGGCTGTTGGCTGCACGTCAGTTCGGCCGCTTCGCGAGTTTGATCGCCGTGGACCGTGGACATCCGTCGGCCAGCGATATTGCCGGCGTTCCGCCGGTCGAGGTTCCGACCACCGTAGTCGTGGGCAGTGGAGGTCGGGCCATCGCCGACGCCAGCGGTCGTTTCGTGTACTCCGACTTCCGCGTGACGGAACTTCCGGGTGTCGACGACGTCGTCAAGTCGGCACCGGCCGAACTCGCAACCGAGATCGTGCTGCGTACCAGCCCCTGGTGAAACTCTGACCTACGAAAAGGCGGGCATTCCCATTGCGAGGAGTGCCCGCCTTTTCGGCGTCGTTGGGGCGGCGGGGCTCAGATGTCGAGGCCGAGCAACGCGTTCTCGACCACTTCGGCCAGGGCCGGGTGGATCCAGTACTGGCCACGCGCCATGTCCTGAGCCGACAAACCGAAGCTCATCGCCTGAATGAGCGGCTGGATGACGGTCGGAGCCTGAGTGCCCATGACGTGGGCACCGAGGATGCGTCCGGTGCCGCGCTCGGCGATCACCTTGCAGATGCCCTCCTGATCCTCCATCGCCCAGCCGTACGCGACGTCGCCGTAAGCCTGCACCTTGACCGTGATGTCGAGTCCGGCGTCGCGAGCCTGCTTCTCCGTCATTCCGACGTCGGCGATCTGCGGGTCGGTGAACACGGCTGCCGGCACGAAGCGGTGATCGGTGCTGCGAAGCCCGGACGTGTCCTTCCACGCGTCCTGGAGCAGGTTGTGTTGAACAACGCGCGCTTCATGGTTGGCGACGTGCTTGAGCTGGTACGGCGAGGAGACGTCACCGAGTGCGAAGACGCCCTCGGCGGTGGTGCGTTGGTATTCGTCGACCACGATCGAGCCCTTGTCGTCGAGTTCGACGCCGGCCTTGTCGAGACCGAGTAGGTCACCGTTCGGCTGACGACCGACCGCGACGAGGAGAACGTCACCGGAAACGACTGTGCCGTTTGCCAGTTCGACGGCGATGTTGTCGCCGTCGCCGCCTACCGACGTGAGGGGGGAGCCCAGATGGACGTCCCACTTCTGTTCGGCCAACTCGGTGAAGCGCTCGGAGATCTCGTCGTCGAGGTGCCGCAGCAGTCGCTGGCTGCGACCGATGATCGACACGCGAGAACCCAACGCGGAGAACACGTGTGCGAACTCGGTGGCGATGAATCCAGAGCCGACGATCACGAGGTGCTCGGGAAGTTCGGGCAGTCGCATGATGTCTTCGTTGGTGTAGTACTTCACACCACTCGACGCGATCTCGTTCGGGATGATCGGACGCGAACCGGCTGCGATGACCACCTGGTCAGCGGTGATCGTCTCGCCGGTTCCGGTGTCGATCGTCTTGTCGCCGGTGAACGTGGCGTGGCCGCGGTAGACGGTGGTGTTGGGACTGTCTTCGCTGCGGTACCGCTCACCACCTGCAGAAATGGGATCGATGCGGCCGAAGACGCGCTTGACGATGTCGGACCAACGAACGCCGTCGAGCGTGGCGTCGACGCCGTACTTCTCGGCAGTGGTGACGGTGCGTGCCACCTCGGCGGCGTAGACGAACATCTTGGTCGGGATACACCCGACATTGAGGCACGTTCCGCCGAAGGTGCCCTCTTCGAGGATTGCGATCTTCTTGCCGTCGAACCGCTCGTCGGGCAGCGAGTTTCCGGATCCGCTGCCGATGATTGCAAGGTCGTAGTGCGTCACTGCGCGATCTCCTGTGTGTTGCTTGCTGTGCTTGCCGAACTTTCTGCGGCCGGGGTGAGGTGGCCGTCGAGCCACTCCAACCACAGGTCGAGTTCGGAAAAGGCTGTGGCCAAGGGCTTCTCGGTCGAAAGGAACACGTCGTGACGGGCGCCGTCGATCGGGACGATGGTGGTGCGATCGCCGAGGCAACCGGCCCAACGTGCGATCTGCTTGACGTCGAGCACGGAATCGGCGAGGTCGACGCTCGGGTTGTACGCCTTCGCGAACTGCGACTTCTTCGAGCGCAGAATCAGCGCGGGCACTCCGATGTCTAGGCCGCGGTGAAGTTTTGCGTGACCCGCTCGGACGGCCCGCATCCAGCCGAAGGTAACGGGGCAGCCTGCCAGTGGCTTCCAGTCGAGGTTGTAATCCCAGACGCCGTTGGCCGAAACATGAAGACTGGAACCGTAAGTCGGTAGCCCAGTTCCCGGGATCACCGTCTTCGCCGATACCCGTCCGAGCGCATCGATCGCCGTAGTACCGACGTTGCGCACCACTGAGGGACCCTGAAGGTCGAACCAGGGGCTGTTGAGTACCAGCCCGCAGATTCCGGCGCCGTCGCTGCCACCGGGCTTGCGCTGCAAACGGTTCAGCCAGAGCGGAACGATCAGACCGCCGGTGGAGTGCGCCATGAGCAGCACCTCGCTGCCCTCGGTCTCGCTGCGGACGATGCGCAACGCTTCGTTCAGTTCGGCGTCGTAGAGCGCAAGGTCGGAGACGTAATGAGCTGTGTGCCCCGGTTTGAGGGAGCGGCCGCACTTACGCAGGTCGAGTGCGAAGAAGGCGTAACCCTGCTCGGCAAAGTGCTCGGCGAGGTGCTTCTGGAAGAAGTAATCGGTGAAACCGTGCACGTACAAAACGGCACGGTGTGTCTTCACCGCCTCCTTCTGCGGTTGGTAGCGGACCAGTGTTGCGTCCACCTCGCCTTCGCCGTCCGGATCCGTTCCGAGCGGGATCGTCAGCTGCTGATATCCGTCACCGAGGACGTCTGGAACCCAAGTAGTCACAAATCACAATCTAATCGTCGTTTCGAGTGCGCGTTGTAGAGCACAATTGGGGGTGGTGAACCGCGCGTGTACGCACGGGTAACCTATTTGGCGTAACACAGCAGGCGGATGCGCGCACGGCTAATGACAAGGAAGTCGATTCTCCAGTGTCGAATCAGAACGCGGTAGAGACGAAGACGGATGTAGTGCTCGTGGGCGCAGGCATCATGAGCGCCACGCTGGGTGCATTGCTGCGCCAGCTGCAGCCCGATTGGTCGATCTCGACCTTCGAGCGGCTCGATGCCGTCGCGGCCGAGAGCAGCGACCCCTGGAACAACGCGGGAACCGGTCACTCAGCCCTGTGTGAACTCAATTACACACCTGAGAACTCGGACGGCACGGTCGACATCAAGAAGGCCGTCAACGTCAACGAGCAGTTCCAGGTGTCACGCCAGTTCTGGGCACACGCGGTAGAGCAGGGCGTCCTGACACAGCCCAAGGAATTCATCAACCCCATCGCGCACGTGAGCTTCGTTCACGGTGAGGCCAACGCCAAGTACCTCCGTGCTCGTTACGACGCACTTGCCGGCCACACGCTCTTCCGCGGTATGGAGTACATCGACGATCCGGCCGAGTTCAGCAAGCGTTTGCCGCTCATGGCCAAGGGACGCGACTTCTCCGATCCCATCGCCCTGAACTGGAGCCAGGACGGCACCGACGTCGATTTCGGAGCGCTCACCAAGCAGCTCATCGGCTACATCGGCAAGACCGGCGGCAAGATGTACTTCGGCCACGAGGTCACCAACCTGACCCAGAACTCGGACAAGTCCTGGACCGTCAAGGTCACCAACCGTCGTACCGGTGAAAAGCGCACCGTTCGCTCGCGCTTCGTGTTCGTCGGTGCCGGTGGCGGCGCCCTGCACCTGCTGCAGAAGTCCGGCATCAAGGAAGCCAAGGGCTTCGGTGGCTTCCCGGTCAGCGGCGCCTTCCTGCGATGCACCAACCCCGAGCTCATCGACCAGCACAGTGCCAAGGTCTACGGCAAGGCTGCCGTCGGCGCCCCGCCCATGTCGGTGCCTCACCTGGACACCCGTGTCATCGGCAACAAGCCGGGTCTGCTGTTCGGTCCCTACGCTGGTTGGTCGCCGAAGTTCCTCAAGCAGGGTCGCGTCACCGACCTGCCCGGCTCGGTCAAGCCGAACAACATCCTCTCGATGCTCGGTGTCGGTGTCAGCGAGCTCGGCCTGGTCAAGTACCTGGTCAGCGAGCTTGCCAAGAACGAAGCCGGTCGCATCTGGGATCTGCGTGAGTTCGCGCCCAAGGCGCAGGCCCAGGACTGGGAACTCATCACCGCGGGCCAGCGCGTCCAGGTGATCCGCCGTGCCAAGGGCAAGGGTGGTGTCCTCGAATTCGGTACCGCTGTGGTCGCCGCTGAGGACGGTTCCATCGCCGGTCTGCTCGGTGCTTCGCCCGGTGCGTCCACGGCCGTCCCGGCGATGCTGGACGTACTCGAGCGCTGCTTCCCGACCGAGTTCCAGGGTTGGAAGGGCAAGCTCCGCGAGATGGTTCCGTCCATCGGCGTCAAGCTCACCGACAACGAAGGCCTGTTCAACCAGGTCTGGGATTGGTCCTCGAAGGTTCTCGAGCTCGATTCCGCCGGTGCTTCCGAATCGGCTCCGGTCGCGGATACCGCCGCGACTGTGTGATAGTCCAACCCATGACGGCAACAGCAGCTTTGAAGCGTTCATGGGCACTCGATCTCGACAACAAGACGTTCTACGAGTTGTTGAAGCTTCGAGTGGAGGTCTTTGTCGTCGAGCAGGCTTGCCCGTATCCCGAGTTGGACGGGCGGGACCTGCTGACGGAAACACGCCACTTCTGGCTCGAGCAGGACGGCCAGGTGGTGTGCACGCTCCGGCTGCTCGAAGAGCACGACGACGGAAACAAGAGCTTCCGAATCGGACGCCTGTGCACGTCGCGTCAGGCTCGCGGCCAGGGCCACACGACCCGCCTCCTGCAGGCCGCACTGGCCGAGGTCGGCGAAGCGCCGTGTCGGATCAACGCCCAGACCTACTTGGTCGAGATGTACGCCAAGCACGGATTCAAGGCTGACGGCGAAGAGTTCATCGAAGACGGCATCCCGCACACCCCGATGCGTCGTGGTGGGGGAGAGCCTTTCGTGGCCGTCAGCTAGTTTGTCGGAGAATTGACCCTGGTCGGCTCGTGGGAAAGCGAGCCGACTAGGGTTTTTTCGATACCGAATGTTCGCGGGGAAGTCCTGTTCGATCCAGGCGCGGTCCCGCCACTGTGAAAGATCTCTCCTCTACCGATAAACCGGGAGATCTCAGCCAGGTTGCCGCGACATTCGAGTGCAGCCAAATTCTCGGCGAGGAAACCGAGAGGTGGAGGGATATCGACGTGCGAAGTGAAGAAGATCGACCAGTGGCGGGCTTCCCGTTCAGTGCTGTGGTCGGCCAGGATCAATTGCGATTGGCGCTGATCCTGTGTGCGGTGCATCCAGGGATCGGCGGGGTCTTGGTCCGCGGTGAGAAGGGAACTGCCAAGTCGACGGTCGTGCGCGCGCTGACTGCGCTGCTGCCCGCGGTCGACGACGCCGGAACGACACGACCGGCCCGCTTGGTCGAACTGCCCGTGGGCGCCACCGAAGACCGGGTGATCGGTTCGATCGACCTGGAGAAGGTTCTGCGTGACGGTGAGCGCGCATTCCAACCTGGACTGCTCGCCGCCGCTCACCAGGGTGTTCTGTACGTCGACGAGGTGAATCTGCTTCACGACCACCTGGTCGACGTGCTTCTCGACGCCGCGGCGATGGGCCGGGTTCACATCGAGCGTGACGGCATCTCCCATTCGCATCCGGCCAAGTTCGTACTCGTCGGCACGATGAATCCCGAAGAGGGAGAACTGCGTCCGCAACTTCTGGACCGTTTCGGTCTGGCTGTCGACGTCGCCGCTTCCCGCGACGTCGACATTCGCATGGAAGTGGTGCGTCGCCGACTCGACTACGAGCGTGACCCCGAGGCATTTGTCGCTCGGTACGTATCCGCCGATGAGGAGTTGGCGTCCGAAATCCTCACGGCGCGTGAGAAATTGGACTCGGTCGAGCTGAGCAACCGCGAACTGCGTCGTATCGCCTCGCTGTGTGCGTCGTTCGACGTCGACGGTATGCGCGCGGACTTGGTGCTGGCGCGCACCGCGACGGCCCACGCTGCCTGGCGTGGCGACAGTGAAGTCACTGCGGAGGACGTGCGAGTAGCGGCGGAACTGACGCTGCCGCATCGCCGCCGCCGCGATCCGTTCGACGAGCCCGGCTTGGATCAGCAGCAGTTGGACGATGCGCTCGAGCAGGCCGATCAGGATGCTCAGTCGCAGGTAGAGGACGACGCGCGCGACGGAGAGCCCGAACCTCCCGAAAATCACGAAGACCGTGGCCCGGAAGATGGCGGCTCCGATGACGGCGGTCCCGGAGACGAAGGGCCGGACGACGACGGGCCTGACGACGACGGCCCGGACGACCCTGACGGACCTGGTGGGGGAGTGCGCGCCACCGATCGTCCCTCGGCTCCACCGGCCGGCGAATTCAAGGCCAAGCTCCTCGAAGTTCCGGGAGTCGGTGAAGGTGCACCGGGACGACGCTCGCGGTCCATGTCGTCCCGTGGACGAGTTGTGCGGTCCACGCGGGAGCGTGGGCACGGATTGCATCTGACGAGCACGGTCTTTGCCGCAGCCGAGTCTCAAGTTGCCCGTGGTCGCACTGCTGGACGGTTGCGGCTGGCACCCGCTGATCTCCGCGGCGCGATACGTGAAGGGCGAGAAGGCAATCTGATCGTCTTCGTTGTCGACGCGTCGGGGTCGATGGCAGCACGCGACCGCCTCTCCGCGGTCACCGGTGCGGTTGTCTCGTTGCTCCGCGACGCCTATCAGCGCCGCGACAAGGTCGCCGTCATCACCGTCCGTGGTCGTGAAGCGGAGCTCGTACTGCCGCCGACATCTTCGGTGGACATCGCTGTCCGTCGCTTGCAGTCGATGCGTACCGGCGGCAAATCCCCACTCGCAGAGGGATTCCTGCGTGCTCGCGAAGTGGTTCTGCGTGAACGACTTCGTGACCCGCAGCGTCGCGCCCTCGTCGTCACACTCACCGACGGCCGGGCTACCGGCGGCAAGGACGCGCTGCACCGCGCCCGCGTCGCCGCGCATCTTCTCGCCGACGCGTCCGTCGCGTCCATCGTCGTCGACTGCGAGACCGGCCTCGTGCGTCTGGGGCTGGCGGCCGAGTTGGCGCGAGAACTACGTGGCGGATACGTCCGCCTCGCCGAATTGTCAGCGCAGCAGGTCGCGGGTGTCGTCCGCGCCGCAGCCTAGATCCCAGCTCAGGAGTTCACGATGCCCAAGGGTGTTCCCGAGACAGTTCCCGACGACGGTCTGACCACGCGTCAGCGTCGTAACGCGCCGGTACTTGCCGTGCACACCGGCCCGGGAAAGGGTAAGTCCACCGCCGCTTTCGGCATGGCGCTGCGTGCCTGGAATCAGGGGTTCGACATCGGCGTGTTCCAGTTCGTGAAGAGTGCCAAGTGGAAGGTCGGAGAGGAAGCCGCGTTCCGCGCGCTCGGAAACCTGCACGACGAAACCGGCGTCGGTGGGCCGGTGCAGTGGCACAAGATGGGCGAAGGTTGGTCATGGACACGCAAGGCCGGTAGCGAGGAAGATCATGCTGCTGCCGCTGCGGAGGGTTGGCAGGAGATCGCGAGAAGGCTTGCGAGCGAGGAACATCGATTCTATGTCCTCGACGAGTTCACCTATCCGCTCAAGTGGGGCTGGGTCGACGTCGACGAGGTCGTGCAGACACTGCGCGATCGTCCGGGCAACCAGCACGTTGTCATCACGGGACGCGACGCCCCGCAGGCGTTGATCGACGCCGCCGACCTCGTGACCGAGATGACCAAGATCAAGCACCCGATGGATGCCGGCCGAAAGGGCCAACGGGGCATCGAATGGTAAGTCCTTCCACTCCGGCCGTGGTGATCGCTGCTCCTGCCTCGGGTAGCGGAAAGACTACGGTGGCAACGGGATTGATCGGCGCGCTGCGACGGTCCGGTAGCAGCGTTGCACCCTTCAAGGTGGGGCCGGACTACATCGACCCGGGTTATCACGGACTCGCGGCAGGGCGGCCCGGACGCAACCTCGACACTATTCTGGTGGGCCCGGATCGCATCGGACCGCTCTACCGGCATGGAACCGCTGGTTGCGACATCGCCGTGGTCGAAGGCGTCATGGGTCTGTTCGACGGGAAGATCGACGAGGCAAACTCGCAGCCGTCGGCGGAGGGATCGACGGCGCAGGTCGCGTCGATCCTCGGTTCGCCGGTAGTCCTCGTGATCGACGCCCGTGGGCACAGTCAGAGTCTGGCCGCCGTACTCCACGGCTTCGCGACCTACGACGCAGGTGTGCGCATCGGCGGCGTCATTCTCAATCGCGTCGGGAGCGCTCGTCACGAGCAGGTGTTGCGTCATGCGTGCGACAAGGTCGGCGTCGCAGTGCTCGGAGTTGTGCCACGGTTGACGGAACTCGAAGTTCCCTCCCGGCACCTCGGCCTGATTCCGGCGGCCGAGCACGGCGCCGCCGCTGTGGCCGCAGTGGACGCGATGTCCGATTTGATTGCCTCGCACGTCGATCTGGGTGCTGTTCGCGCACTGGCCGCCTCGAACGTGAGTGCAGCTGCATGGGATCCGGTTGCCGAGGTCGGCGCACACGCAGAGTCTCGGCCTGTGGTTGCCATGGCGGGCGGCCCTGCCTTCACCTTCGGCTATGCCGAGCACCGGGAGCTGTTGACCGCCGCCGGCGCGGACGTGCAGGTGTTCGACCCGTTGCGGGACGAGCTTCCTGCGGGAACTGCCGCTCTTGTCCTTCCTGGCGGGTTCCCGGAAGAGCATGCGGTGGACCTCGCGGCCAATACCGTTCTGCTGCAGCAGGTTCGTGACCTGGCGGACGGCGGCGCACCGATCCACGCCGAGTGTGCCGGTCTGCTCTACCTCGCTCGCAGCTTGGACGGTCACAGCATGGCCGGTGTTGTCGGGGTGGATGCGACGTTCGGGAAACGCCTGACCCTCGGGTACCGCGAAGCAGTGGCGATCAGCGACTCCAGCCTCTTCGAAGCAGGCTCCCGCGTCACCGGTCACGAGTTCCACCGAACGTCTCTCGTCTCGGCAGACGCGGACGGTTGCGGAAGTGCGTGGGGGTGGAGGCCCTGGGACGGCGGCAGTGTCCGCGAAGGATTTGTTCGCGGCGGCGTCCACGCGTCGTATCTCCACACTCATCCGGTGGGGCAGCCCGAATCGATCGCGAAGTTCGTCGATGCCGCACGGGGATGACCTCTGTATCGGCGTGGGATTCACGACGAGTGTCACCGCGAAGGACATCGTCGCTGCGGTGAAGGCTGTGCCCGCGGCGCAAGGGAAGATCGTGGTACTCGCCACTGTGGCGGCAAAAGCTGAGTCTTCGGCTCTTCTGACAGCGGCCCATGAACTGAACGTCCCGATTGTGAGTTTCGCCCCGGACGTACTTGCGCGAGTTCAAGTTCCGTCACCATCGCCTCGCGTCGAGAACGCCGTCGGAACGGCAAGCGTCGCGGAAGCGGCTGCGATCCTTGCGTCCGGGGGCGGCCGACTTGTGCTGGCCAAGACTGCCAGGGATGGAGTGACCGTGGCCGCGGCCCGTAAAGTTCCCTCCAGCTTGACCAATTCTGACAACGAAACGGAGTGCGAGTGAGCGAGTCCACCGCAGACGAGACCAACTACCTGGTCGGCCTCAACCTGACCGATCGACGCGTGGTCGTGTTCGGTGGCGGCACTGTGGCTCAGCGCCGACTCGGACTGCTGGTCGCCTCTGGTGCCCGCGTTCACGTCATCAGTCGCGCGTTCACTCCAGCCGTCGAAGGTATGGCCACTGCCGGTCAGATCACGGTCGAAGAGCGTCCGTACGCCGACGGCGACCTCGAAGGTGCGTGGTACGCCATCGCCTCGACCGACGAGCCGGAAACCAATGCGGCGATCGTCGCCGAAGCGGAGCGTCGCCACATCTTCTGCGTGCGCGCCGACAACGCGAAGCACGGCACCGCCGTCACTCCCGCCAGCGCCGAGTACGACGGTATGAGCATCGGAATTCTGGCGGGCGGCGATCACCGTCGTTCGGCAGCAGTCCGCACCGCCGTTGTCGAAGGTCTTCAGTCGGGCGTGCTCGCCGATACGGCCGAGCCTGCCGCTGCGGGTGTTGCTCTCGTCGGTGGTGGCCCCGGTGATCCCGATCTGATCACCGTGCGCGGACGCCGTTTGCTCGCCCGCGCCGACGTCGTCGTGGCCGACCGATTGGCTCCGCCGGAGTTGCTCGCCGAACTGGGTCCGGACGTAGAGGTGATCGACGCCGCGAAGATCCCGTACGGCCGTGCCATGGCTCAGGAGGCCATCAACGCCGCGCTGATCGACAACGCGAAGGCAGGCAAGTTCGTGGTCCGCCTCAAGGGCGGGGACCCGTACGTCTTCGGACGGGGATACGAAGAACTCGAAGCGTGTGCCGCTGCCGGCGTTCCGGTGACCGTAGTGCCCGGAATCACGAGCGCGATCTCGGTCCCGTCGGCCGCAGGCATCCCGGTCACCCACCGCGGCGTCACCCACGAGTTCGTCGTCGTCAGTGGGCACGTGGCTCCGGATCATCCGGATTCGCTGGTCGACTGGTCGGCACTGGCCAAGTTGCGCGGCACGATCGTGCTGCTCATGGCGGTCGAGCGCATCGATCAGTTCGCGAAGGCACTCGTCGACGGTGGACGCCCGTCAACCACGCCGGTCACCGTGATCCAAGAGGGCACTCTGCGCACCCAGCGTGAACTTCGGGCCGATCTGGCGACCGTTGCTCAGCGCGTCAAGGACGAGGAGATCAAGCCTCCGGCGATCATCGTGATCGGGCCGGTCGCGGGCTTTTCCGTCGACGCTGGGTAACGTGAAGTCTTGTGTCTGATTCCCCAACATCTGAAACCGCTTCGGCGAATGCCCCGGTAGCGACTCGAGTCATCGGGCTCGCCATCATCGTCCTGAGTGGTTTGCAGATGATGGTGGTGCTCGACGGCACCGTCGCGAACCTCGCGCTGGCGCCATTGCAGGCCGACCTCGGGCTGAGCGACAGTGGTCGCAACTGGGTGTTGACCTCGTACGCGCTTGCGTTCGGTGGGCTCATGCTCCTCGGTGGTCGCCTCGGTGACGCGTACGGGCGCAAGAAGATGTTCATCGCGGGAGTCTCGCTGTTCACGGTGGCGTCGTTGCTCTGTGGTCTCGCCCTGAACGAGGGCATGTTGATCGCAGCGCGGGCGCTTCAAGGTGTCGGCGCAGCCGTGGCGTCGCCCACTGCCTTCGCCCTTGTTGCCACGACTTTCGCCGCGGGTCCGGCTCGTAATCAGGCCATCGCGATTTTTGCCGCCATGACGGGCGTCGGATCGATCGCCGGTCTGATCATCGGCGGCGCATTGACCGAGGTGTCGTGGCGTCTGATCTTCCTCATCAACGTCCCGATCGGCATCGCGCTCGTCGGCATGGCGTTCCGCGCCCTTCGCGAGACGAATCAGACGCGTCTGGCTTTGGATGTCCCCGGCGCGATCCTCGCGACCCTCGGGTGTACCGGTGTTGTTTTTGCTCTCACCGAAGGCCCGGAAATGGGATGGGGGAGCATCGCCGTCATCGGTGCATTGGCGGCCGGATTGGTCGCCCTCGCCGCCTTCCTCTTTGTCGAGCGAACTGCGGACAACCCGCTCTTGCCCTTCTCGTTGTTCGCCGATCGCAACCGTGTCGCGACGTTCCTCGCCATCTTCTTCGTCGGTGGCGCGATGTTCAGCATGACGGCCTTCGTCGCACTGTTCGTGCAGGACATCATGCAGTATTCGCCGTTGCGTGCCGGTATCGCGTTCATTCCGTTCGCGTTCGGATTGGGCGCCGCCGCGTCGGTTGCTTCCAAGCTCGCCGTGAAGGTTCAACCCCGCTGGCTGGTCCTCACCGGCGTCGTGATCATGATCGTCGGACTCCTCTACGGCTCTACTCTCGATTCCGACTCCACCTACCTGGCCAACTTGTTCGTGCCCGTGATCGGGATCGGATTCGGTATCGGCCTCGCGATGGTGCCCTTGCCACTGTGCGCGATCGCCGGTGTCCCGGAGACCGAGATCGGCCCGCTGACCGCAATCTCCCAAGTTGCCCAGACGCTCGGTGGACCATTGGCGCTGTCGGTGATCGGTGCAATGGCGACGTCCAAGACGCTCTCGCTCGGCGGCACTTCGGGCAAGGCAGCGGACATGAATCCGGCGCAATTGATCGCACTCGGAGAGGGGTACACCTTCGCACTTGTGGGCTGCGCGGTCTGCGCCGTGTTCGCCGGTATCGCGGCGCTGTGCATCAGGTTCACACCTTCTCAGGTAGCCCAGGCTCAGGCTGCGGAGAAGGCAGCTCAGGGAATCGCCTGATCAGTCCTGTTTTTCCGCTTCGCTAGCCGATACGATCGTTGCAGGACGTGCCGAGAGTCTCGACGGATCGGGGTGCCGTGATGCGGATCGCGGACATATTGCGAAACAAGGGCAACAGCATCGTCACGATCGACGCCCACACGACGGTCAACGGGCTGCTGTGCGATCTTGCCCGCCACAACATCGGAGCCATGGTGGTGGTCGACGACGACGCGGTGGTCGGCATCATCTCCGAACGCGATGTCGTTCGACGCCTGCACGAGCGTGGCCCGGACCTTCTCGGGATCCAGGTTTCCGAGGTCATGACCGCTCTGATGTACACGTGTGTTCCGGCAGACGCAGTGGACAGCATTGCCGCGATCATGACCGAGCGTCGAATCCGGCATCTGCCGGTGATCGAGGACGGCAACCTCCTCGGCATCGTCAGTATCGGTGACGTGGTGAAGAGCCGCATCGACGAGCTCAAGAGCGAACGCGATCAGCTCGAGTCGTACATCGATCAGGGCTGATCGATAGGTTGTCGCACGGTGACTACTCTCGTGTGATGGCCGCATTCCAGGAATCCACAGCAGACACGGTCACCATCGTGGCCGGCCTCGAGAGCACGTTCGCCGACGAACTCGGCGCTCTGACGGTGCCGTGGCAAGGTGCTGCCGCCCCTGACCCGCAGTTGCTCGTGATGAACGAGCAGCTGGCTGCGTCGTTGAGATTGGACGTAGCAGCGCTGCGAAGTTTGGACGGGATCGGCGTCCTGTCCGGGTCGACGGTGCCGGTCGGGGCCACACCGGTGGCGATGGCGTATGCGGGTCATCAGTTCGGTGGGTATGCACCAATTCTCGGGGACGGTCGGGCGTTGTTACTCGGCGAACTCGTCAGTAGTGCCGGGCAGCGAGTGGACTTGCATCTGAAAGGCTCCGGGCGCACACCGTTCTCTCGGGGCGGCGACGGGTATGCGGTTGTCGGGCCGATGCTGCGCGAATATCTGGTCAGTGAGGCGATGTATGCCCTCGGTGTCCCCACTACACGCGCGCTGTCTGTCGTGGCGACGGGCCGAAACGTTCGCCGCAACGGCGCAGAACCCGGTGCCGTGCTTGCACGGATCGCGTCGAGTCACCTACGCGTTGGGACCTTCGAGTTCGCGGCCCGGCAGGGCGAGGTCTTGCAGCCGCTCACCGACTACGCGATCGCCCGGCACTACCCGGAGCTGACCGAACTTCCGTCAACGGGTACACACAATCGCTATCTGAGGTTCCTCGAGGCGGTCGTCGAGGCGCAGGCGTCACTGGTGGCGAGGTGGATGCTCATCGGTTTCGTGCACGGGGTCATGAACACCGACAACACGACAATTTCGGGAGAGACCATCGATTACGGTCCGTGCGCCTTCCTCGACGCATTCGATCCGGCGGCAGTGTTCAGCTCGATCGACCACGGGGGCCGCTATGCGTTCGGCAATCAGCCCGCTGTACTGAAGTGGAATCTGGCGCGCTTGGCAGAAACACTGTTGCCACTGATCGATTCCACACCCGACGAAGCAATTTCCGCGGCGTCAGCAGTTCTCGAGACCTTCGACGAGCGCTACGAGGGTCACTACGCGGCCGGTCTCGCGGCAAAGCTGGGTCTGGCCCAGCCGTTTGTCGATCGGGCGCTCGTCGACGATCTGCTGACGTTGTTGGCGGAACACGGTGCTGATTGGACGGGCAGTTTCCGCGCTCTCGCCGACGAATTGCGCGGAAATTCGGTGCCTCTCGACAACCTCGTGCCACGGGAGCACATCGCGCCCTGGTTGCAGCGGTGGCAGGGAGCCCTGACCGAAAACGGACACGGGGCCGCGGAGACCGCGAGCGCGATGGATCGCGTCAACCCGCTGTACATTCCGCGTAATCATCGGCTCGACGCTGCCCTGCGCGCCGCGACCGACGGCGACCTCGCTCCATTCGAGAAGCTGCTGGAGGTTGTCACGCATCCATTCGACCGACGCGACGAGTGGGCTGACTACACCGAGGCGGCTCCGCAGTCTTTCAGCGAAACATTCCAAACCTTCTGTGGCACTTGACAGACGAAGCCATCAATCCGTCAGGATGATCAATTCACGCTCCGACGCGATTTCGACGCGCAAGCCCGCCTTCGACGCCACCCGCGCAACACCCTTGATGTCGGTCGGTTCGGCACGCGAGACCACCAGCGCACGGGCGAGCAGACCTTTGTGGTGCTTGTTGAAGTGACTGACGATAGTGCGGGTGCCGTCCGGCTTCTCGGTGAGGACCGTTGCGATCAAGGCGTCCGGAACCGGTCCGAGGTCTTGGTAGGTGCCGGACCGTAGATCGATGACAAGGCCGTCGGCTTCGGCGGCCAGGGCCTTCGGCAGCTCCGGCTTCCACAGCGAGCGCAGCGTCCCCATCCCCGGCAGCTTGGACCCGCCAGAGAGGCGGTAGGCGGGGATCAGATCTCCTGCGCGGACAGCACCGAACAGAGCGGAACCAATGGCGATCCGATCGAGCGCCTTCGCCTTCTGGGCGCGGGTGAACGACTTTGCGTCGAGGGCGTCGAAGAGCACGCCGGTGTAGCGCTGTAGTGCGGGCCGCGTCGCGGACACCCACAGCTTGGCATTGCGCTCCACTTCGTCTGCTTGCGTCGGGCCGAGCCCGAGCGCTTCGCACGACGCCTCGACGTCAGCGGCCAGATCGACCAGCGTCTGAACCAGCAATTCGCGCGTTTCGGTCAACTGGGGCATCGACAGTTCGGCCAGATCGAGGGGCGCATCCTTGCCGCCGTCGGACTTGGTTTCTGAGGGAGGCAGCAGTACAAGCACGCTGTAACCGTACCGAGGCCCGCTCGGCCGACTGCGGCGACTATCCTTACACCTCGTGATTACCCGTCTGTCCCACCTGTTCCTGCGTACCCTGCGTGACGATCCCTCGGACGCCGAAGTTGCCAGCCACAAACTGCTGGTTCGTGCCGGCTACGTGCGTCGTATCGCTCCAGGCGTCTACTCGTGGTTGCCGCTGGGATTGCGGGTGCTGCGCGAGGTAGAGCGTGTCGTCCGTGAAGAAATGAATGCAATTGGCGGACAGGAAATCCTGCTGCCTGCGCTGCTCCCGCGCGATCCCTACGAAGCGTCGAACCGCTGGACCGAGTACGGCCCCAACCTGTTCCGCCTCAAGGACCGCAAGGGCAACGACTACATGCTCGGCCCGACCCACGAGGAGCTCTTTGCTCTGACGGTCAAGGGTGAGTACAACTCCTACAAGGACTTCCCGGTCACCCTGTACCAGGTGCAGACCAAGTACCGCGACGAAGAGCGTCCGCGTGCCGGCATTCTGCGTGGCCGCGAGTTCCTCATGAAGGATTCCTACTCCTTCGACCTGACCGACGAAGGCCTGACGGAGTCGTACCAGGCGCATCGCGGTGCCTACGAGAAGATCTTCACGCGTCTGGGCGTCAAGTACGTCATCGTCTCGGCGACCTCCGGTGCGATGGGCGGCAGCGCGTCCGAGGAGTTCCTTGCCGAGAGCGAGATCGGCGAAGACACCTACGTGCGCTGCCTCGAATCCGGCTACGCCGCCAACGTCGAGGCCGTCAAGACTGTTGTTCCCGATTCGATTCCGTTCGACGGGCTGCCCGAAGCCAAGGTGTACGACACCGCGAACACACCCACCATCGACACCCTGGTGGACTGGGCGAACGGCGCTGATCTCGGCCGTACCGTCACCGCCGCCGACACACTCAAGAACATCATGGTCAAGACCCGCCTGCCCGGCGGCGAGTGGGAACTGCTCGGTATCGGCATCCCCGGCGACCGTGAGGTCGACGAAAAGCGCCTCGAAGCTTCGCTCGAGCCGGCCGAGTTCGTGATGATCACCGAGACCGACTTCAAGAACAACCCGTTCCTGGCCAAGGGTTATATCGGCCCGAAGGCGCTGCAGGCCAACGGCGTTCGCTACCTTGTCGACCCGCGTGTCGTCGACGGCACCAGCTGGATCACCGGCGCCGACGAAGACGGCAAGCACCTGGTCGGCCTCGTTGCCGGTCGGGACTTCACCCCCGACGGAACCATCGAAGCCGCCGAGGTTCGTGACGGTGACGCCTCTCCGGATGGAGCCGGCACGCTGGTCTCGGCTCGCGGTATCGAGATCGGGCACGTCTTCCAACTCGGCCGCAAGTACACCGACGTCTTCACCGTCGACGTCCTCGCCGAGAACGGCAAGCCCGTCCGCCCGACCATGGGTTCGTACGGCGTCGGCGTCTCGCGTCTGGTGGCCGTCATTGCCGAGCAGCACCATGACGAGAAGGGTCTGCGTTGGCCCGCTGAGGTCTCACCGGCCGACGTTTACCTCGTCATTGCGAACAAGGACGAGACCGCTCGCGAAGGCGCCGAAGGCCTCGCCGCGCAGCTCGACCGCGCGGGACTCGAAGTGATCCTCGACGACCGCAAGGCATCGCCGGGCGTGAAGTTCAAGGACTCCGAGCTGATCGGCGTTCCGCTGATCGTTGTCGTCGGCCGTGGTTGGGCCGACGGCAAGGTCGAAATTCGCGACCGCTTCACTGGCGAGAGCCGTGAGATCGACGCCGACTCGGCGATCGAGGAGATCATCAGCGCAGTTCGCGGCTGATTCGAATAGTCGTCTGGGCCGCCGCAGCCACCTTCCGAGGTGTCTGCGGCGGCCCTTCTTTTCTGCCACAATCGTGGCTATGGAACGCGAACCGGATTGGGCAGAAGTCGACGGTTACCTTGTCTCCACGTTGGTAGGTGAAGATCCGGTTCTCGACGCGGCACTCGCCGCCAACTCCGAGGCCGGTCTCCCGCCCATCGACGTGGCGCCGAACCAGGGCAAGCTCCTCAATCTTCTGGCGCGAATGTGCCTGGCGCGCAATGTTCTCGAGATCGGAACGCTCGGCGGATACAGCACGATCTGGCTCGCTCGCGCGGTCGGCCCCTCGGGCCAGGTCATCACGCTGGAATTCGATCCCACCCATGCGGATGTCGCTCGGGCGAATATCGAGCGCGCCGGCTTGGCTGACCGTGTCGACGTCCGCGTCGGGGCGGCGCTCGACAGCCTCCCGTCGATCGCGAAGGAAGAGTTAGGACCTTTCGACTTGGTCTTCATCGACGCCGACAAGGAGAACAACACCGAGTACGTGCGGTGGGCGTTGGCCCTTTCGCATCCCGGAACCGTCATCATCGTGGACAACGTGGTGCGTGGGGGACACGTGTCCAACCCGGATATCGACGACGAGCGCGTCAAAGCGAGTCGAGCGGTGTTGGAGATGATCGCGGCCGAGCCGAAACTCGACGGCACCGCCATTCAAACCGTGGGTTCGAAGGGATGGGACGGGTTTGCCGTTGCAGTAGTGAACGAGTGAGCGCAGACTCGAAGCGGTGAGGATGCTGGGGGCAGCAAAGGCGGCATGGCGATGGGTGCGCAGTGCTCCCGGTACCTACGTCTGGTTGCTGGCCCTGCTGTTCACCACACTGTTCCTGCGGCATCTGCCTGACAATGTCGAGGAGCGTTTTCTCGGCAAGCGCTCGACCAATCTGCATCACCTGGCCGAAGACCCGCTACGAGTCCTGTTCTCGAGTGCCTTCTGGCTCGAAGGTGGCGGTTGGTTGGGATACCTGGTTCTCTTCACCATCTTTCATGCAACGGCTGAGCGTTGGCTCGGGACGTGGCGGTGGTTGTGTGTTGTCGTCATTGCCCACGTCGGAGCCACGTACATCAGCGAAGGTGTTCTGTACGAAGGTATTCGGCACGGATACGTGGCGGAGTCGGCGGTCAACACTCTCGACGTGGGAGTGAGCTACGGTCTGGCCGGCATCATGGGGATTCTGGTGTACCGCATCGTCGATCCGTGGCGATACATCTATCTCGCGGGGTTGCTGCTCTTCTATGGTGTACCTCTGATTTTCGCCACCAATTTCACCGCCATCGGCCACATGTCTGCGTTGTTGCTCGGGTTGGCGTGCTACCCGATCACGCGCGCTCGGGCCGGCACGTGGAATCCGATGGACCTGTGGCATTCGCGAAGAATCGCAGGTCTTCCATGAATCGCACCGCGGAAAGTTACCCGCTGGTAGTTTAGCGTCATCGACGAAAGGTAATGACGTGTCTGGCACCGATGGATTGCTCTTCAACCCCCATACTTACGACCCAGCTCAGTTCGATCCGGAGACCCGCCGTTTGCTGCGAGCCACCATCGAATGGTTCGAGAGCCGCGGCAAGAAGCAACTTCTTCAGGACGACCTCGACGCCGTGTGGGTCTCCGACTTTCTCGAATTTGTCGGCAAGGAGAAGTTGTTCGCGACGTTCCAGACTCCGGCGGCATTCGCCGACGGTGACGAGAACCGTCGTTGGGACGGTGCCCGCAACGCAGCTCTGAGCGAGATCTTCGGTTTCTACGGGCTGGCGTACTGGTACGCGTGGCAGGTCACGATCCTCGGACTCGGACCGATCTGGATGAGTGACAACGACGCTGCGAAGAAGCGTGCAGCGCAGGAACTTGCCGACGGTGGTGTCATGGCGTTCGGGCTGTCCGAGCGCGACCACGGCGCCGACGTGTACTCCACCGACATGCTCCTCACTCCCACCGACGGCGACGTCGCCTTCCGCGCGAGCGGCGAGAAGTACTACATCGGAAACGGCAACGTAGCCGGAATGGTGTCTGTGTTCGGGCGTCGTACCGACGTCGAGGGCCCCGAAGGCTACGTGTTCTTTGTCGCCGACAGTGCACATCCGAACTATCAGCTCGTGGACAACGTCCTGCGCGGGCAGATGTATGTCAGCAATTTCCGCCTCGACGATTACCCGGTGCGCGAGGAAGACATTCTGCACACCGGCGTCGCCGCATTCGAGGCCGCGCTCAACACGGTCAACGTCGGAAAGTTCAACCTCTGCACCGGCTCCATCGGCATCACCGAGCATGCGTTCTTCGAGGCAATCACTCACGCGCAGAATCGAATTCTGTACGGCAATCCCGTCACGGATTTCGCCCACGTTCGCGCCGCCTTCGTCGACGCGTACTCACGTCTGATCGCGATGAAGCAGTTCAGTGCGCGGGCGGTCGACTACTTCCGCAGCGCCAGCCTCGAGGACCGTCGCTACCTGCTGTTCAATCCCATGACCAAGGCCAAGGTCACCTCCGAAGGTGAGAAGGTGGTCGGGTTGCTGCACGATGTGATCGCAGCCAAGGGATACGAGAAGTCCACGTACTTCCGCGAGGCAGCGCAGATGATCGGCACGCTGCCCAAGCTCGAGGGCACCGTCCACGTCAACGTCGGCCTGATTCTCAAGTTCTTGCCGAACTATCTGTTCAACTCGGCGCAGTTCCCGGAGATCGTCACGCGCGACGACGCCGCCGACGACGAGTTCTTCTGGAACCAGGGGCCTACCCGCGGCGCTGCGAAGATTCAGTTCCACGAGTGGAAGCCCGTCTACGAGAAGCACTCTTCGATTCCGAACGTCGCCCGTTTTTACGAGCAGGCGATCGCGCTCACCGAATTGCTCACTGCTGCAGCGCCGGACGCGCAGCAGCAGAAGGATCTCGATTTCATGCTCAACGTCGGGCACCTGTTCTCTCTCGTCGTCTACGGTCATCTGATTCTCGAACAGGCCGAGATCAGCGGGCTCGACGCCGACGTTGTCGATCAGATCTTCGACTTCCAGATTCGTGACTTCTCGGGATACGCGATCGCGCTGCACGGAAAGCCGTCGTCGACACCCGAGCAGCAGAAATGGGCCCTGGCCGCGGTGCGGAAGCCTGTTGTCGACAGTGAACGCTTCGACCGGGTGTGGCAGCAGGTCAAGGCGTACGACGGTGCATACGAGATGCGCGCATGACCGCGCCGGTGACGCGCGAGCAGTTGATGGCCGTCGTGGAGGGATCCCCGAAAGCCGTCGGCGCGCATGACCGCTCGACCTGGGTGGCCCTGTTTGCCGGCGACGGACAGGTCAACGACCCTGTAGGTTCACGTCCGCACAACGGTCAGGCGGCGATCGAGAGTTTCTACGACACGTTCATCGCCCCCAATTCGATCACCTTCCATGTCGAGCGCGACATCGTGTGCGGCCGGACGGTGTGGCGCGATCTGAGCCTCGCTACCGAGATGTCGACCGGAGTCGTTCTCGACGTTCCGATGCACTTGCGCTACGACCTGGTGGGGGATCCCGATTCCTTGCGGATCGGAACCCTCTATGCGCATTGGGAATTGGCGACGATGTTGAGCCAGCTCGCTACTGCTGGTGTGGCGGGGGTGAAGGCGGCCGCGAAGTTGACGCCGCAGTTGCTCTCGAACCAGGGGATCGGCGGGGCGCTCGGGTTCTCGCGCGGCATCTTCGGCGTCGGAGACAAAGGCAAGAAGGCAGCGTCGCGGTTCCTCGATGCGGCCGCTGTCGGCCGAACGCCGCCGGTACCCGTCGAGCTTCCGGCGGGGACGCAGTTGTCCAACGCTGATGTCAACGCTCTGCTCACCGGCGTGACGAAGAGCAAGATGCTGGTTGCCGGTCGCACCGTGACGGCGAGCGTCATCGTGTGCGGGGAACCGGCCATCGCATTGTTCGGCTTCGAGGCGAGCGGTCATCGACTCAATCGGGTGCGTTTCTTCACCGAGAGCTGACATAGAGCCCTCCACATGCAGGTCAGGCTCGGCGCGCCACTCCGGCGCGCCGAGCCTTCGCTTTTCTGAGAATTGTCAGATCGCCCCGAGATCGGCAGACAGCCAGTGCTGCGGATTCATGTAGATCGCTACCTGTTCGCCCAACTGCGATCGCGCGAATTCGAGATACCCGTCGACCTTGTCCGGGGCCAGGTAACGCCGCGAGACTTCGACCAGCATCTCGTCGGTGCCCGGAACGATCTTGTCGACGGATCCGCTGACGCTGACGTAACGGATTGTCGGATCGAGCCTTTCGGCCATCAACGAGAAATGCCCGGCCGACTCGATGAGTCGTGCCTTTCGCGAATCCTTGCCCGTGAGGATCCATGGTTTGCCACCGGGTGAGTACAGGTACCAGATCGGGACGGTCAACGGACCGCGCTCGGTGCCGTCCGCCACGGACAGCGCCCCGATGTGGGGTTCGGCCAGGAACTGTTCACGCTCATTTTCGGAGAGTGCCATTCCTCGAGATTACCGCGACGTTTGACATGGCGTTGTGACTCCGTACACAATCGATGTGCTCATTATGAACAGGCGTTCGCAATGCGAACACGTTTCGATCCGAACTACTGGATCCCAACCGGTCGCGAACGCCCACAAGCAGTGAATGTCGAGGATCCGATGACCGCACCGCATACGCAGTCGAGTTCAATCACCGGTTCGCCTGGGGCGCGTGCCGCAATGTGGGTAGCACCGTTGTGTTGGATCGCTGTGCTTCTGGACGGATTCGACCTGGTCGTACTCGGCGCGGTCATTCCTTCGCTTCTCGACTACGACGCGTGGGGTTTGAGTACCGGCACGATCACGATGATCTCGACCTTCGGGCTCATCGGCATGACCATCGGCGCCCTCGTTATCGGCACTCTCACCGACGTCATCGGTCGACGCCGCGCGCTGCTGTACGCCGTTGCCGCATTCTCGATTCTGACTCTGTTGTGCGCAATTGCGCCCAATCCGTTCATCTTCGGGCTGCTGCGCTTCCTTGCCGGTGTGGGGCTGGGTGGCGCCCTACCGACGGCATTGGCTCTGGTCAACGAATTCTCGAAGAAACAAGGCGGTGGATCTGCGTCGACCATGCTGATGACCGGCTACCACGTCGGCGCCGTTGCCACCGCAGCGCTGGCGCTCGTCGTGATCGAACCTTTCGGTTGGCGAGCGATGTTCGTTGTCGGCGCACTTCCTGCCGTCGCCCTGATTCCACTCATGTTGCGGTATCTGCCGGAATCCCCGTCGTACCTTCTCGCTCACGGAAAGCGTGCCGAAGCCGAGGAAATCGCTGCCCGTTACGGAGTCGAACTCGAGATTGCGCCCACGTCCGAAGTTGAGCGCGCCGAAGCCGCCAATCCCGTTCGTGCACTGTTCTCTTCGAAGTTCCTGCGCAACAGCATCGCCATCTGGATCACCAGTTTTATGGGCTTGCTGCTCGTCTACGGATTGAACACATGGCTTCCGACGATCATGCGTGAGGCCGGTTACAACCTCGGGGCGTCGTTGACGTTCCTTCTGATCCTCAATGCCGGCGCCGTCGTCGGGCTGTTGATCGCCGGGGGCGTCGCGAACAAGATCGGCCCGCGGACTGCAGCCATCGTGTGGTTCGCCGGAGCTGCACTGTTCCTGGCGCTTCTGAGTGTGAAGGTGTCGTTCGGAATCTACGTGATGGTCTTCCTCGCCGGATGCTTCGTGTTCAGTGCGCAGGTACTGGTCTACGCCTTCACGAGCGCCAATCACCCACCTCAGATTCGCGCGACCGCGCTCGGATGGTCGGCAGGTGTCGGCCGGGTCGGTGCGATCTGTGGCCCGATCCTGGGCGGAGTCCTCCTGGGTGCGGGTTACGCCGTGCCGTGGGGCTTCTACGCTTTCGCGCTCGTCGGACTGCTCGGAGCAATTTCGATCTCCTGCACACGGGTGCGCATCTGAAATACCAGTTTCGCTGGTTGGCGTGCTACTGCTATCGTAAAACATGAGTATGAAGAGTAGCGCTATCGTCGCGCCGCAGGAACCGCTACCGATGCCATCGTCTCGATCCGGTTTGTGGTGGGGCTTGCTCGGTGTGCTGGCGTTCTCGTTCACCGTTCCGCTCACGAGGGTCGCCGTCGCGGATCTCGACCCCCTGTTCGTCGGTGCGGGCCGCGCCGTCGTTGCCGGGGCCCTTGCGATTGTGATGCTGTCGGTTACTCGCGCGACGCTTCCGACGCTTCGGCAGTGGTTGCGCATCGCACTCGTGACTGTTGGTGCGGTACTGGGGTTTTCACTGTTCACCACGTTTGCGTTGCAGACATCGCCGGCGAGTCACGCGGCAGTCGTGATCGGGCTACTTCCCGCTGCGACCGCGGTATTTGCGGTCGTCCGAGGAAAAGAGCGTCCCAGTAAGGGATTCTGGTGGGCAAGCGCCGCCGGCGCGGTATCGGTCGTAGGGTTCGTGGCGATTGCAAACGGCGGACTCGGCTCGTTTCATCTCGCTGATCTTCTTCTGTTCGCCGCGGTGGTGTGTGCAGCGCTGGCATATTCGGAAGGTGCGTTGCTGGCCCGCGAGATCGGGTCGTGGCAGACGATTGCCTGGGCGTTGATTCTCGGACTGCCGGTCACGATTGCGTTGACGGTGGCGTCCATGGCCCAGGCTCCGGTCTCTGCCGATGTGAATTCGTGGCTTTCGTTTGCCTACCTGGGATGCGTGAGTATGTTTCTCGGGTTCTTTCCTTGGTACCGGGGTCTGGCGATCGGTCCCATTTCCACTGTGAGCCAAACACAGTTGGTTCAACCGGTGCTCAGCATTGCCTGGTCGGCGCTGATACTCGGTGAGACGTTGTCACCCTCGATCGTGGCCGGCGGTGTCGTCGTCATCGGGTGTGCCTGGCTTGCCCTGAAGGCGCGAGTGGCAGCGCCGCGTGCTGTGCCGGCACGCGACGCGACCACTGCTACTGATGAATCAGAAAAGCGGGCCGCCACCGAAGGCACTGCGGTGTGACGCCGGTTGTTTCCCGTTGGCGTCGGTGATTCCGTACTCGACGGCCGTCTCGGCGGTGATCAGTGTGTGACCGCTGCGCGCGTTCACTTCTGGATCGTTGGCCAATGCAGTGATGACTTGGCCGACGAATTCCGGGGTTTCGGCCTCGGCCAGTGAGAAGCCTTCGAAGCTCTCGATCCCACTCGCCTCCATCCGCTCGTTGCGGATCAACCCGAGCCAGAAGGAAAGTGCGGTGACGCCGGTCCCCTTCAATTCGACAGCCATGTCCGCGGCCATCTTGTCCAAACCTGCCTTCGACATCCCGTACAGCACAGAGTGCAGGTACCCGCGGGTGCCGAACGACGAGATGTTGCCGATCACTCCACTGCCCCGGGGAACCATCAACTTCGCCGCTTCCACCGAAGCAACGTAGTGGGCGCGCAGTCCGATTCCGATCAGCGAATCCCAATCGTCGATCGGCCTCTTCCAGAACGGATCGGCGAAGCCTGCATAACCCGCCGGGTTTGCCCAGACGTTGTTGACCAGAAGATCGAGGCGGCCTGACTGTTCCTCGGCGATGCGTGCAAACAGGTCGACGATCTGTTGATCGTCGGCGTGATCGCACTGCACGGCAATGCCGTGACCACCGCGCTCGGTGATCTCGGCTGCGGTGCGATCGAGTGGGCCGTCGTCGCCGACGGTTCCTCGGGCCGTCACGTACACCGTCCATCCGTCGCTTCCCAGCGCGAGGGCAATGCCCTTGCCGACGCTCCGGCTGGCACCGGTTACGAGCGCAACTTTTCCGTTCGTCGTCATCGCGGCCCACCCAACGAACCCTCGGCGATGTCAGCGTCCGGGGAAAGGGGAGTGGTGATCGACCACGTCTCCGTGAAATGGCATTGACTCATTTTCCACATACCGTCCTCGATCACGTACTTGTCGTCGTATTCGCCGGTCATCAACTTCTCGGTGCGCCCGACGGTGTCGATCTGGCGGAACTGCAGAGCCCATCGCCCCACCGCCGACGTCTCCGAGGTCAGTGTGATGTCGGGATGCAATCCGTGATGCATGTCGAGGACCGCGTACCGGCCGTCGACCTTGCGAAGAGCGATCTTCTCGAAGATGTCCGCCATCGGCCCCGCGTCGTCGAAGGCGCCGAGGCGGCCGTAGTCGATCGACGCTCCGGAACGGATGAAGCTGTTGCGGAACCCAACTGGATCCTTGGCATCACATGCTCGCCAGTAGCCGTGCTTGAGCTTCTTGATTTCCTCGATCTGTTCGAGCGCGTCGAGGCGTTGTGCGAGATCCAACGTCGGTCCTTTTCGTCTGGGTTTCCCGGAGACATGTCGGATCGACTGTAGGGTGTCCTCAGTCACATGTGTGTAGTTTTTCCCAGTGACCGGTCAGGAATCGGTGTCGGTTTCGCTCGAGGATTCGTCGCCGGTGAGCGTGATCGCAGTCGAGTCGCTGAAGACGCTGCCCCAGAGCTCGCCGAGGGCTGGATCTTCTTCGGCGTGTTCGGGCGCCATCATTGCGAGCAGATTGTTGATCAGCATCCCGTTCGCGATGAACAAACGCGCTTGCTCGGGTGTGCAACCGGTGCGCTCGCGCAGCAAGGTGTAGATGCCGGACATGGCGTTCCGGGAGACGGCGGCGACATCATCGGTGCTGGTGGCGAAGCCGTGCAACATGACAAGCAGTAGATCTCGGTCGAGAACCAGCTCGCCGTAGGCGGATCCGAGTTCGGCCCAGAACTGCGGATTGCTCGGATCGATCGTGACCGTATCCAATTTGTCGTTGAAGGTGCGGACGATTTCGTCGAGCGCGCGCGTGAACACTGCGTGGAACAAATCTGCCTTGGTTCCGAACATGCGCACGACGTAGGGCTGCGAGACACCGGCTTCCTTGGCGACGGCGTCCGTACTGGTCCCCGAGTATCCACCCTTCGCGAATGCTCGCGTTGCCGCGGCAAGGACCAACGCGCGACGTTCCGGTGCGCTCATCCTGCGGGTACGTGGTTCAGCTGCACCGATCGACATGTTGACACGTTATCACCGGATAGCTTAGTTTCGACCTAAGTAATCATTCGATGCCTTAAGGCACCTTCACTCGAGGAATCACGATGACCGTTTTGACGAAGTCCGGATCGGACGCCGCATCCGGGTCGGAAAGCAGTGGAGGACGTAAGGTTCCGATCGCGATAGCGATGGTTGCTGCCTCTCTGCCCATGTTCATGGCCACCCTCGACAACCTCGTGATGACGAGCGCGCTGCCGGTGATCGAGAAGGAGCTGAATGCGTCCGTCGGGCAACTTCAGTGGTTCATGAATGCGTACACGCTCTGCTTTGCGACGCTGATGCTTTCGGCGACGACGCTCGGCGATCGGTGGGGGCGCCGCAAGATGTTCGTGTTCGGGATCGGGCTGTTCACGGCGGCGTCGATTGCTTCGGCGTTGTCGACGACACCAAGCCTGCTCATCGCGGCCCGAGCCTTTCAGGGCGCCGGCGCTGCCGCGATCATGCCGCTCTCACTCACTCTCCTCGTGGCAGCGGTACCGGAAGCCAAGCGTGCCATGGCAATCGGCGTGTGGGGTGGCGTCTCCGGCCTGGGGATCGCGATGGGTCCCGTGGTCGGTGGAGCGGTAGTCGACGGGTTCTCGTGGCAGGGGATCTTCTGGATCAACGTGCCGGTTGCGATCGTCGCTGTTCCTCTCGCGTTGTATGCGTTGCGTGAATCGACCGGTCGCACACAGCCTCTCGACCTTCCCGGTGTCGCACTCGCCGGACTCGGTGTGTTCCTGGCGGTGTGGGGGATCGTTCACGGCAACGACGAGGGCTGGGGGTCGCTTGGAGTAGTTGCGTCGTTGGTCGGTTCCGCAGTCGCGTTGGCACTGTTCGTGCTTCGCGAGATGAAGACCTCGCATCCGGTCATGCCCCTACGTCTGTTCCGCTCACGCAGCTTCTCGATGGCGAACGTCATCGGCTTGACCTTCTCGATCGGAATCTTCGGGGCGGTGTTCCTGCTGTCGCAGTACCTCCAGATCGTGATGGGCTACAGCCCGTTCCAAGCAGGCCTGCGGACGCTTCCGTGGACGGCAGCGCCGATGATCTTCGCGCCTCTCGCCGGTTTTCTGGCGCCGAAGGTCGGGCTCCGTTCGCTTCTGCTGACCGGTCTGTTGCTCCAGGCCGGAGCATTGTTCTGGTTGGCAGCGTTGATCGGTCCCGACGTGACGTACGGGTCGCTGGTTCCGGCTCTACTGATGGCGGGAATCGGTATGGGCCTGACCTTCGCGCCGAGCTCGACGGCGGTACTCGTCGATATGGACGAGCCTGATCACGGAACGGCCAGTTCGACCAACTCGACGCTTCGTGAGATCGGTGTTGCACTGGGAATCGCGGTTCTCACTGCGGTCTTCCTTGCCGCCGGCGGTGCCCTCACGCCCCTCGGTTACGGAGATGCGCTGACACCTGCACTGCGCGTCGGCGGTTGCTTCGTGTTGGTGGCCGTGGTCGCGGCGTGGTTCGTGCCCTCGCATCGCAAGGCCTGAGCACTGCTGTGCGCCTTTATTAACCGCCGGGGGTTAATAAAGGCGCACAGCAGTTACGAAGCCGGGTCCCCCGGGAACGCTGAGGTGGCCGGAGCGGTTCCCAGCGCGGACCGCCATCCGGCGCCGCGGATTGCCGCATCGGTCAGGCCGTCGATTCCGAATGTGCGGAGTTGGTCGGTATCGACCTGTTCGACGAATGCCCTGTAGGTCACGGCGGTGTCGGATTCGATCTGTGCTGCCAGTTGTGCCGCGGTAACGGCGTCCGTCACCGGAAACGGGATCTCGTACGCTGCCGCGGCTGTCGGCGGGGTCACGCCCGCGTCGGTCGACAGGGCAACCAGCGCATCACGTCGTGCGCGGTGCGCTGCTGTGTGCGTGGCAACCTCGTTGACACGGGCAGGATTCGAAAACGCGGCAACCACTCCGTAAGCGAAGATCGCGGCATTCTCTGATTCGATTGCGGTCAGCAAGGCAGAACTCTCGGATCGACGGGTGTGCGAAGTGATCACGGAAGCAACACCGCAACCTGAGTCGAGCACGACGCGCTGATCGAACCGAGCAGGCCCGCGCGATAGCCGGACATCGTCCGAGCGAGATCCGCGGCACTGCGCGCCGAATCGGCCAGCGAGGTACTCAAGGTTTCGACGCCCGTAGGAGCGTTTGCGACCGAGGTCGACGGGGGCGCTGTGGTCGCAGAGGCGCCGCTGCCCGCTGCTCGCGCAATCTCGGCGTCGAGTTCGAGTGCATGCGCTGTGCGTTCGGCGCTGATCGTGGTCAGTGATGCCGACTTGTCCGGCGCGAGAGCGATGGCGGCGGTTGCGGCTGCCGCGTCGGAGCGGGCTCGATCGGCTTGGGCCGTCAGCTGGTCGACTTCTGCAGCCGCCTCCGCTGTGCCGTTGTCGGTGCAGGCGGACAACGAGAAGGCCGCAGCGCCCAACGCTGCTGCGGTTCCCGTCATCTTGAGCGCACTCCGCCGGGAGAGTGGGGTAGTAGTCATGGGCGTCAGCACCAGTCCATCGTGCCAGGTGGTCGGCCGATCGTTCGAATCCGCGTGACGTGTTCAAGTGTGACGTGCGTCGGGCACTCTGGTCACGGAGACGCGCAATGAGCGATACTCTTAGATGCTTGCAGCATGTGGCACCTGGTGTCTTTTCATGCTCGCAGCCGCCCACGTCGACAGTCGACACAAGTCGGACAATCGACGACAACTGAAATGAGGAGTTCGCGAGATGCCGGTGCCATCCAGGGAGAGGGTGATCGAGCTGATCTCCGAACTCGTGCACGCCCAGGGTTATGACGTCGACGACGTTGTCGTGACCAGTGCGGGCAAGCACAGCGCGGTGCGCATCATGGTCGACAGCGATGCCGGGATCGAGCTCGATGCCGCCGCGGAGATCAGCAGACTCGTTTCGGAACTTTTCGACACCCTCGAGGAAATCGGTGAAACGCCGTACACCCTCGAGGTGACCTCCCCGGGAATTGACCGCCCACTGACGCTCGATCGTCACTGGCGTCGGGCTCGCGGACGTAAAGCGCGAATCGATCTGGCCGGCGAGACCGTGGTGGGCCGTATCGGAACGATGAACGACGATTCCGTGGCAGTTGTCATCGGTGGCCGTGGCGGACTGACCGTGCGCGAGATTGCACTGGGCGACGTTCAAAAGGCTGTAGTTCAGGTGGAGTTCTCGAAGCCCAGTGAGGCGGAGTTGGAACTCGCGGGCGGCATCCCGGAGGGGCGCGCAGTTCCTTCGGATGCGGTTGACCTCACCGAGGACTCGGGCGTGGACAGTGTCGAAGACGACGAAGCAGAATTAGAAGACGTAGAAAACGAAGAAGGGTTCGACAAGTGAATATCGACATTGCAGCGTTGCGAGCGATCGAAGCCGAAAAAGGTGTCTCGATCGAAACTGTGATCGCCACGATCCAGACCGCGCTGCTGACGGCGTACCGCCACACCGAGGGGCACAAGCAGAACGCTCGGATCGATGTCAACATCAAGACCGGTTCGGTGCGAGTGATGGCGCACGACACCGATGCCGACGGCAACATGATCGGTGAGGAGTGGGACGACACTCCCGAGGGATTCGGACGCATCGCGGCGACCACCGCACGCCAGGTCATCCTGCAGCGTCTGCGCGACGCCGAGCACGAGCGCAGTTTCGGTGAGTTCTCGACCCATGAGGGTGAAATCGTCGGTGGTGTCATTCAGCGTGACACGCGTGCGAATTCCCGCGGAATGGTCGTCGTCCGAATCGGCAGCGAATCCAATGGCGCCGAGGGATTGTTGCCGCCTGCAGAACAGGTTCCCGGCGAGAACTACGAGCACGGTGAGCGCATCAAGTGCTACGTCGTCGGAGTTGCTCGCGGAGCCCGCGGCCCACAGATCACCCTCTCGCGGACCCACCCGAACCTGGTTCGCAAGTTGTTCGCACTCGAGGTTCCAGAGATCGCGGACGGCAGCGTCGAGATCATCAACGTCGCGCGCGAAGCGGGACATCGTTCCAAGATCGCCGTTGCCTCACGTGTGCAGGGGCTCAACGCAAAGGGTGCATGCATCGGCCCGATGGGTCAGCGCGTCCGCAACGTCATGAGCGAACTCGCGGGGGAGAAGATCGACATCATCGACTTCGACGAAGATCCCGCGACGTTTGTGGGCAACGCACTTTCCCCGTCGAAAGTGGTCTCCGTCACTGTCGTCGATCCCGAGGCTCGTGCGGCCCGTGTCATCGTGCCCGATTTCCAGCTTTCGTTGGCCATCGGAAAAGAGGGTCAAAATGCCCGCCTGGCTGCGCGGTTGACGGGTTGGCGTATCGACATTCGGAGCGATGCGGCACCCGTTGGCGACGCGTCCGACCGGCCCGCCACGTCCAACGGATAACAGTGGAATGCAGTGATCGAGACGGTTCGGCGGTAGAGTGGACAATGGTTCGACGTGAGTCCTCGGATTCTGCGCGCGTGAAACCCGGTTCGCCGGTCAGAACGTGTGTGGGATGCAGGGAACAAGGGTCGGCTGTCGATCTGTTGAGGGTCGTGGTTGGTGAGCAGGGGCCGGAGGGTTCCCCGCTCGTCCCCGACGTATCGCGAAGACTCCCCGGTCGAGGTGCATGGCTGCACCTGGATCCGAGTTGTCTGAGCCTGGCAGAGCGGCGCCGAGCATTCAGCAGAGCACTGCGAGTGTCCGGAAATCTGGACACGTCCGCTGTCGACCAGCTGGTCGACGCAGTTCACACAAAAGCAGTACCTCTCGAGAAGAACAGGCACAAGCACTCATGAGCACACCGTGAAGCACCAACGATGAACGTCCATCGGCGATAACCCGAGGTCGTGCGGGACCCACATCTGTGGGATGCCTCCTGCTCGACCTCATCAGTGAGGAGAGCAGTGGCAGGCAAGGCCCGCGTGCACGAGTTGGCTAAAGAACTCGGTGTCACCAGCAAGGAACTACTCGCAACGCTCAAGGAGCAAGGCGAGTTCGTGAAGTCTGCGTCATCCACAGTGGAGGCGCCCGTCGCCCGTCGTCTGCGGGAGTCATTCCCGTCGGCAGGCGGAGCAGAAACCAAGTCCGAGACCGGCGCAGCCGCTCCGGCGGCTCGCCCCGCGGCAAAGCCCGGCGCACCGTCGCCGTCGGCTGCAAAGCCTGGCGCACCGCGTCCCGGCCCCAAGCCGGCCGCACCCGCACCGGCTGCTCCCGCAGCTCCGGCCCCGGCAGCCCCCGCGGCTCCCGCAGCCGCTGCTCCGGCAGCGCCGTCAGCGCCGGTCCCCACCCCGACGTTCAACGCTCCGAAACCAGCACAGCCGGCACGTCCGGCTCCGGCTGCTCCCGCAGCGTCGGCACCGGCAGCCCCCGCGGCTCCGGCCGCACCGTCCACCGGCGCAAAGCCCGGCGGACCGCGTCCGGGACCGAAGGCACCTCGCGTCGGTAACAACCCGTACTCCTCGGCACCCGCCGAGCGGCCGGCACCTCGTCCGGCTCCCGGCGCACCGCGTCCGGGCGCAGGTCAGGGCGGTTCTCGTCCGGCTCCGGGTCAGGGCGGTCCCCGTCCGGCTCCCGGTCAGGGTGGACCTCGTCCGGCTCCGGGTCAGGGCGGTCCCCGTCCTGCTCCCGGCCAGGGTGGACCCCGTCCGCCGGCAGGTCAGGGCGGACCCCGTCCCAGCCCCGGCTCCATGCCTCCTCGCCCGAACCCGGGTGCAATGCCTGCTCGTTCCGCTCGTCCCGCGCCCGGTGGCGGCGGACGTCCGGGTCGTCCCGGTGGCGCTCCCGGTGGTCGCCCGGGTGGCGGCGGCGGTGGATACCGCGGTGGCGGCGCTCCCGGTGCCGGTGCCGGTGCAGGTGCTCCCGGTGGAGCAGCTCCGGCCGGTGGATTCCGCGGTCGTCCCGGCGGCGGTGGCCGTCCCGGTCAGCGCGGCGCAGCGGCAGGTGCATTCGGTCGTCCGGGCGGAGCAGTTCGCCGTGGACGTAAGTCGAAGCGGGCGAAGCGCGCCGAGTACGAAAGCATGCAGGCTCCCGCAGTCGGCGGCGTCAGGCTGCCACGCGGCAACGGCGAGACCATCCGTCTCGCTCGCGGCGCGTCTCTGTCGGACTTCGCGGACAAGATCGACGCGAACCCCGCAGCACTCGTGCAGGCGTTGTTCAACCTCGGTGAGATGGTCACGGCAACTCAGTCGGTCAACGACGAGACGCTGGAGCTGCTCGGCGGCGAAATGAACTACGTCGTGCAGGTCGTCAGCCCGGAGGACGAGGACCGCGAGCTGCTCGACAGCTTCGACCTCACCTACGGCGAGGACGCCGGCGGAGAAGAGGACCTCGAGTCCCGTCCGCCTGTGGTCACCGTCATGGGCCACGTCGACCACGGTAAGACCCGTCTGCTCGACGTGATCCGTAAGGCGAATGTCCGTGAGGGCGAAGCCGGCGGCATCACGCAGCACATCGGTGCCTACCAGGTGCTGACCGAGCTCGAGGGCAACGAGCGTCTCGTGACGTTCATCGACACCCCGGGTCACGAGGCCTTCACGGCCATGCGTGCTCGTGGTGCCAAGGCCACCGACCTCGCGATCCTTGTTGTCGCAGCCGACGACGGCGTCATGCCGCAGACGGTGGAAGCGATCAACCACGCCCAGGCGGCCGACGTGCCGATCGTGGTCGCGGTGAACAAGATCGACAAGGAAGGCGCGAACCCGGACAAGATCCGGCAGCAGCTCACCGAGTACGGACTGGTGGCCGAGGAGTACGGCGGAGACACCATGTTCGTCGACATCTCGGCGAAGCAGGGTCTCAACATCGACGCACTGCTCGAAGCAGTGCTGTTGACGGCCGACGCTTCCCTGGATCTGCGCGCCAACCCGGACATGGACGCTCAGGGTGTTGCCATCGAGGCGCACCTCGACCGTGGCCGCGGCCCCGTCGCTACCGTGCTCATTCAGCGCGGAACGCTGCGGGTCGGCGACTCGATCGTTGCCGGCGATGCTTACGGCCGCGTCCGCCGCATGGTGGACGAGCACGGTCAGGACGTCCACGAGGCACTGCCTTCACGTCCGGTCCAGGTCATCGGCTTCACATCGGTCCCCGGTGCAGGCGACAACCTGCTCGTGGTCGACGAGGACCGTATCGCTCGTCAGATCGCGGACCGTCGCAACGCACGTAAGCGCAACGCGCTTGCAGCGAAGAGTCGTAAGCGCATCAGCCTCGACGATCTCGATGCAGCTCTGAAGGAACATTCACAGCTGAACTTGATCCTCAAGGGTGACAACTCGGGAACCGTGGAGGCCCTCGAAGAGGCTCTCCTCGGAATTCCGATCGACGACGAGGTGCAGTTGCGCGTCATCGACCGCGGTGTCGGTGGCATCACGGAGACCAACGTCAACCTGGCTGCTGCGTCCAACGCGATCATCATCGGCTTCAACGTCCGCGCCGAAGGCAAGGCAACGGAGCTGGCGAACCGCGAGGGCGTCGACATTCGCTACTACTCGGTGATCTACCAGGCCATCGACGAGGTCGAGAAGGCACTCAAGGGTCTGCTCAAGCCGGTGTACGAAGAGGTCGAGCTGGGCAAGGCAGAGATCCGCGCCATGTTCCGTTCGTCCAAGATCGGCAACATTGCCGGTTGCTTGGTCACGTCGGGCAGCATCCGTCGCAACGCCAAGGCACGTCTCATCCGCGACAGCAAGGTCATTGCCGAGACGGTCACCATCTCCTCGCTCAAGCGGGAGAAGGAAGACGCTACCGAGGTTCGCGAAGGCTACGAATGTGGTTTGACCGTTACCTATTCCGATATCAAGATCGGTGACGTTCTCGAGTGCTACGAGCTTCGCGAGAAGCCGCGCGACTGATTATGTCGACACGGGCGTTGGGGCGGACGCACGTGGGTACTAGCTGACATGGACTCTCTCGGACTTGAATATACAAGTCCGAGAGAGTCCATTCGGCTCTGTCTAGGGGGAAAATGTTTGTAGGGGCACTGGAGTTCGACATCCTTTTCGGCGATGTCCACTCACTCAAGGAAAAGCGTTCGATGCTGTCGCCGATCCTGACGGAACTCCGTCGATTCGGTGTGAGTGCAGCGGAGGCGGGGGAGCAGGGACGCCTGCGTCGTGCGCTCGTGGGAGTCGGTGTGGTCAGTTCGTCCGTCGATCACCTGCACGACGTTCTCGATCATTGTGAGCGGGCGGTCGCCGAGCGTCCGGAGATTCAGTTGCTGGCTGTGCGAAGGCGAATTTTCGGCCCGGAAGACTGAGCGTCACCGATCTGTGTCGCTTAGCCACTCTTCCAGACGCCGTAACGAATCGAGTTCGTCGGCAAGGGATTCGGTGGCTTCGGGTCCAACTGTGGCGGTGTTTGTGCTCACGCTCGACACATGCGACAACTGTGGAGATCGACGACGGCCCTGGCGGCGGTGGCTCGTGGTCGAAGACCTCTACCGATGGTGATTTGGTTGCCGGGTAGCCGATGGACGAGACTGTTGTCGGTAATAATTCTTGTTAACCAGAACTTTGATCGATCGAGTCACCTCGATTCGAGTGGCCAGGTAGAGGAGACTGACAGTCATGGTAGATCCAGCCCGGGCACGCAAGTTGGCAAAGCGTATCGGAACCATCGTCGCGACCGCGATCGATCACGAGATCAAGGATCCGCGACTCGCATTCGTGACCATCACGGACACCAAGGTCACCAACGATCTGCACGACGCGACGGTGTACTACACAGTCATGGGCGAGAAGGTCGATTCCGCACCCGATGTGGAAGCCGCCGCCGCAGGTCTCGAGAAGGCCAAGGGTGTTCTGCGCTCGAAGGTCGGTGCCGGAACCGGAGTTCGCTTCACACCGACTCTGACGTTTGTCGCCGATACCGTTCCCGACACCGCGCGTCATATGGAAGAACTGCTGGCCCGTGCCAAGGCCGCCGACGACGAGGTCGCCAAGGCGCGTGAGAATGCACAGCCGGCCGGAGATGCAGATCCGTACAAGGAGCCGCGAGTGGCTTCGGACGAAGACGAGGCGTCGCCAGATGTTCGTGAAGCCGACTGACGCGCACCGAGAATGACGATCACCGCACTTTCGGACGTCGACCCCTGCGAGGCGAAGTTCGCTCAGGTGGCCGAGGTTCTCGAATCGGCACACACGGTGACAATTCTCTGCCATGTGCAGCCGGATGCGGACACGATCGGCAGCGGACTTGCGCTCGGTCTCGTTCTCGAGCGTCGGGGCATTTCGGTGCAGGTCGCGTTCAGTCGGCCGTCGGCGCTGCCCGAGTCGATGCGCGATTTCCCCGGTCTCCACTTGCTCGTGGCGCCCACTGATGTTCGGGAAAGTGTCGATGTACTGGTGACGGTGGATGTCGGCAGCGAGGGCCGTCTCGGTGAGTTGGCGAGTCGCCTCGCCGGCGCGAATCGCACGATCGTCCTTGATCACCATCGCTCCAATTCCGAGTTCGGAAGTATCAACGTCGTCGACGAAACCGCGGCCTCGACGACGGCACTCATCGCACGATTCTTCGATGCGTGGGGAGTCGCGATCGATCGCGACATCGCGCACTGTCTCTATGCCGGACTGGTCACCGACACCGGCTCCTTCCGGTGGGGAGGTCCGCTTCCGCACGTGCTCGCCGCGCGTTTGCTGGCGACCGGCATCGACGGCGACGCGATTGCGCGAAAGCTGCTCGACACCCATCCGTTCGGGTGGTTGCCGATGCTGGGCGCCGTACTCGGGTCCGCGGTGCTGGTTCCGGAAGCTGCGGACGGCCGTGGGCTGGTATACGCGGTGATCCGACGCAGTGACATCGGCGATCTTCGCTCCGAGGAGATCGAGAGCGTCGTCGATATAGTGCGGACTACTTCGGAAGCCGAAGTTGCCGCCGTACTCAAAGAGTCGGTTTCCGGAAGCTGGTCGATCTCGTTGCGTGCAAAGTCGGCGATCGACGTGTCGGCGGTCGCTGAAAGTCTTGGTGGCGGCGGGCACCGGCTGTCGGCCGGATATACGTCGACCACTTCCAGCGACGAGATTGTTGCCGCGCTCGTCGCGGCACTCGGCTGAATCCGCGGCATTGAGCGAATCTGACGCCACCTCGGCGGGATCTTCGGCAGCTGATTTCGACGTCACTGGGCGTCGAATCTTTTCCCTGGCGTTTCCGGCACTCGGGGTACTGGCGGCCGAACCCCTCTATCTGTTGTTCGACATCGCCGTGGTCGGCCGACTCGGGGCGCTTCCGCTGGCCGGATTGGCAGTCGGTGGTCTGATCCTGTCGTTGGTGAGTACGCAGCTGACCTTCTTGTCGTACGGCACCACGGCGCGGGCCGCACGGCTGCACGGGGCGGGCCGCGAGCGCGACGCGGTGGGCGAGGGTGTTCAGGCGACCTGGCTGGCGGCCGCGATCGGCTTGGCCTTGGTCGTGATCGTGCAGGTGATCGCCGGCCCGCTGACTTCGGCGGTGGCCGGGACTCCCGACATCGCCGCGGCTGCGGAAAGTTGGCTCCGGATAGCGGTGTTGGGTGTTCCACTCATCCTGGTGGCCCTGGCCGGCAACGGCTGGATGCGCGGGGTTCAGAACACGGTGCGACCGCTGCGGTTCGTCCTTGTCGGCCTGGGTATTTCGGCGGTGTTGTGTCCGATTCTGGTGCATGGCTTGCTCGGTGCTCCGCGTCTGGAACTCGAAGGATCAGCTGTTGCGAATCTGGTGGGCCAGAGTATTTCGGGTGTGCTGTTCGCCTGGGCGCTCTTTCGTGAACCGGTTTCGGCTCGACCACATTTTGCGATCATGCGGGCGCAGATGCTGATGGGCCGTGACCTGATTCTGCGCAGCCTCGCATTCCAAGCGTGTTTCGTTTCCGCGGCTGCAGTGGCGTCGAGGTTCGGTGCGGCTGTAGTCGGTGCACACCAAGTCGTCCTCCAACTGTGGAACCTGGTTTCGCTCCTTCTCGATTCCTTGGCGATCGCAGCTCAGACGCTGATCGGAGCGGCGCTCGGCGGTGGATTCGCAGCCGCGGCGAAAAGGATGACCTGGCGGATCACCGCATGGTCGACGGTATTTGCCGTGGTGCTCGCGATCTTCTTCGCCGCCGGCCACTCCGTGATCCCCGGACTCTTCACGTCCGACGCCGAGGTGCTCGGTCAGATGTCGATTGCATGGTGGTTCTTCGTCGCGATCATGCCGGTGGCGGGAATCGTCTTCGCACTCGACGGTGTTCTACTCGGCGCCGGGGACGTGGTGTTTCTGCGCAACGCGACCATGCTGTGCGCCGTTCTCGGGTTTCTGCCCGCGATCTGGCTCTCTCTCGCCTACGACTGGGGGCTGGCCGGAATTTGGGCAGGGCTTACCGTGTTCGTAGTACTTCGGATGGTCGCGGTGTCGTGGCGAGCGTTTTCCGGCAAGTGGGCCGTGACAGGTCCGGCGACGGCGAAGCGCGGAAGTTCAACTGAGGAAGCAGAGGGATCGTGGCAGCAAAGCTGATGGCGGTGAGCGACATTCATGTCGGTCACAACGGCAACAAGCCGATGACGGAGGAACTGTTTCCGGATTCGCCTGACGACTGGCTCATTCTCGCCGGAGATGTTTCCGAGAAAACTGACGACATTCGGTGGGCGTTGAAGCTCCTTCGCAGCCGATTCGCAAAGGTCATCTGGATTCCGGGCAACCACGAACTGTGGACGACCGCCAAGGATCCGGTTCAGATTCACGGAGCGCCGCGCTACGAGTACCTGGTCAACATGTGCCGCGAACTCGACGTCATCACACCCGAGGACCCGTTCCCGGTGTGGGAGGGAGACGAGGGACCGGTCACGGTCGTCCCGATGTTTCTTCTCTACGACTACTCCTTCCTGCCGGAAGGTGCGCGAGACAAGGAACACGGGCTCGAGATCGCGCGTGACAAGAACGTCGTCGCCACCGACGAGTTCCTGCTCTCACCGCAGCCGTATGCCACGCGCGACGCATGGTGCCGGGCGAGGATCGAGTACACCCAGGCGCGGTTGGATGCGCTTCCCGAAGGCACAAGAACCGTTCTCGTGAACCATTTCCCGATGGTCCGGCAGCCGACGGACGTGCTCATGTATCCGGAGTTCGCACTGTGGTGCGGAACCACCGCTACCGCCGACTGGCACGTGAAGTACAACGCGGTGTGCTCGGTGTACGGGCACCTGCACATCCCTCGAACCACGTACTACGACGGCGTCCGCTTCGAGGAAGTCTCACTCGGATACCCGCGCGAGTGGCGTCGGCGTGGACTGCCGGAGAAGTTGTTGCGTCAGATTCTTCCCGTTCCGGAGTACCCGCCGGGAACGCTCAACAAGTGGGGTGGCCACTTCAAGGTCACGCCGGAGCAGGAAGCCGAAGTCGAGCGCATGCGCGCCGCACGCTGAGAGGTATCGCTACGTGATCGAACAGATTCTTCCCGGTGGAGTTGCGACGGCCGAGGCCTTCGTCGATCCGCCCGGTCTGGTTCCGCACCCCAGTGAGGAAGCGTTGATCGGCCGCGCGGTCGAGAAGCGTCGTCGTGAGTTCGTGACCACCCGGCACCTTGCGCGTCAGGCGATGGGCAAGCTCGGTGTTCCGTCTGCCGCTGTCATGCGCGGTGAGCGTGGTGCGCCGCTCTGGCCGCAGGGAGTGGTCGGGAGCCTCGCCCATTGCGACGGCTACCGCGGCGCTGTCCTGGCGTACTCCATGCAGGTCCGCTCACTCGGTATCGACGCCGAACCGCACGGCCCGCTGCCGGACGGGGTATTGCCCGCGGTCAGCATCGAGGCGGAACGAACGTGGTTGGACACTCAGGAAACCGGCGGTCCGGTGCACTGGGATCGAGTGCTCTTCTGCGCGAAGGAAGCCACGTACAAGGCGTGGTTTCCACTCACCGGGCGCTGGTTGGGTTTCGAGGACGCCCACATCACGTTCGAGGTGGAGTCGGAAACGTCCGGCACTTTCAACTCGCGTCTGCTGGTCCCCGGTGAGGCGACGTCCGGTCCGCCGCTCACCTCTTTCGACGGCAGGTGGTTGGTGTCGGACGGACTCATCCTGACGGCAATTTCGGTGCAGTGAGCGCGACTGGCAGAATCGGCACACGTGTCAGCTCGTGAAAAGCCTTCCTCCGGTCTTGTCGGCGCCGGAATTCTGATTGTCGACAAAGAGGCGGGTATCACCAGCCACGACGTGGTCGCTCGGTGCCGCAAGTTGTTGAACACCCGGAAGGTGGGACACGCCGGGACGCTGGATCCCATGGCGACCGGTGTTCTCGTTCTCGGCGTCGAGCGTGCGACCAAGTTGCTCGGACTCCTGGCGCTGACAACCAAGGCGTACTCGGCGACCATTCGCCTCGGGGCAGCGACGGACACGGACGATGCCGAGGGGGAGGTCCTGACCTCCGCAGACGCTTCGCAGGTGACGGACGCGGAGATCGCGGCGATCGTGGCCACGCTGACCGGGGACATCAAGCAGATCCCGGCAAGCGTGAGCGCTATCAAGGTGGACGGTCAGCGCGCACATGCTCTGGTGCGTGCGGGAGAAACCGTCGAGCTGGCGCCGCGCCCGGTAACGGTGTCGACTTTCGAGGTTCTGGCTCGGCGCGATGTCCCGGGTGGCTTCGTCGATCTGGACGTCGACGTGGAGTGCTCGTCCGGTACGTACATCCGCTCGCTTGCCCGCGACCTCGGTCGTGAATTGGGCGTCGGCGGTCATTTGACGGCATTGCGCCGCACCCGCGTCGGGCCGTTCACTCTCGAACATGCGCGCACGCTCGAAGATCTCGCGGATCAGCCGGGTGTGAGCCTCGACATCGATCAGGCCGCGCAGACGGCTTTTCCGCATCGGCAGATCACGGCGGAGGAAGCCGAGGCGATCAGCCAGGGGCGCTGGCTCGAGCCGATCGGGATGAAGGGGATCTGTGCGGCGATCGATCCCACCGGTCACACGATTGCGCTTCTGCAGGAGAAGGGTCGACGCGCCAGTTCGGTGATGGTCGTGCGACCGGCGACGCTTCGCGGGTGATCGTCCGCGAGCGTGTCGACGGCGACCTCGACGGTTGCGTCGATGCGCTGGCACAGGTCCACGAGTGCGACGGATATCCGAACACGTGGCCGCAGAACCCGCACCGCTGGCTCAGTTCGCCCACGGTGGTGAAGGCGTGGGTCGGTGAGAGCGACGGTCGTGTTGTCGGTCATGTGGCCGTCGACAGCGAGGTCGCAGGTGCGCCCAGAACCGCGGGATCGATAGCCGTGTCGCGATTGTTCGTTCATCCTGGCTCACGTGGAAACGGCCTCAGCGATGCGCTACTCGATGCCGTGACGGATTTCGCAGCCGAGGGTCGGTTGGAACTGGTGCTCGACGTCGTCGACGACGCTTTGCCGGCGATCGCACTGTACGAGCGTCGAGGGTGGGTGTACGTCGACGAGAGGCTCGCCGACTGGACCCGGACCGACGGCGTCCGGCCCGTGGAACGCCGATACCGACTGCCGCTTTGACTACCTCGGCTAGACGAGCCAAATTGCTTGAGCGACTGGACTTCCCAAGTCGATGGTGTTGGGGCTGTCGCCGAGTCGAACGGCCACTGTCCCGGCGAAATCGCGGCGCTCCTCGACGGTGATCTCGACATCGAGACTGACGCCGACGGAATCGAAGTACCGGAGCATTTCGGGATCGGAATCGGAGATCCGGGCAACGCGGCCCCGCTCACCGTTGGCGAAGTCGCTGAGCTGGCGGGCCGGGGGAGTCGGCACCGAACCGTCGGTGGCGGGAATGGGATCACCGTGCGGGTCACGTTCGGGGAAGCCCAGTTTGGCGTCCATCCGCGAGATCATCAGATCGGAAACGGCGTGTTCGAGGACTTCGGCCTCGTCGTGGACTTCGTCCCAGCCGTATCCGAGTTCCTGAACCAGATAGGTCTCGATCAACCGGTGGCGCCGGACCATGGAGACGGCGGCGGCGCGGCCGCTGTCGGTCAGGGCGATGGATCCGTAGCGGGCGTGATCGACCAGGCCCTGGTCCGAGAGTTTGCGGATCGCCTCGGACACCGTCGAGGCCGAGACGCTCATTTTCTCGGACAGGAGCTTGGTGGAAACCCGCTCGTGGGACCACTCCTGGATAGTCCAGATGACCTTGAGGTAGTCCTGGGCCACCGACGAGAGTGCGAGCGTGTCGATTGCCGCGTCGTGCGCCGAAGTGCTGTCGCCGTCCGACGTCGATGATGCTTCCGAGGTTCCGGTCTTGTGAGCTGCCACAACGCTTAGCTTAGGCTACGAAATCCGGATCTTCCGTACGTGAGCGGCAGCACAGCGGTGATTCGCTGGGCGGGTCCGAACGTGACCCGCCGCCGGTGGACCCGTAGGCTGCCAATCGTGCTGAGATGGCGTGGTCTCGACGAAGTTCCGGCCGATTGGGGTCGTTGTGTGCTCACTATCGGTGTGTTCGACGGTGTGCATCGTGGGCATGCCCAATTGATAGCGAGAGCGGTTACCGCTGCCCGCAAACGTGGTGTTCCGAGCGTGTTGATGACGTTCGACCCGCATCCCATGGAGGTTGTGCGGCCGGGTAGTCATCCAGCCCAGTTGACGACGCTGCAACGGCGTGCGGAATTGGCTCAGGATCTGGGCATCGACGTGTTCTGCGTGATGCCGTTCACCGCTGATTTCATGAAGCTGACGCCGGAGCGCTACGTCCACGAGATTCTCGTCGAACGTCTACATGTCGCCGAGGTCGTGGTGGGGGACAACTTCACCTTCGGCAAGAAGGCGCTCGGCAATGTCGATCTTCTTCGTGAAATGGGCGCTCGCTTCGGCTTTGCCGTCGACGGCGTCCAGCTGCTCGCCGAGCATGCGGTGACGTTCTCGTCGACCTACATCCGCTCGTGCGTCGACGCAGGCGACATGGAAGCGGCTACCGAAGCTCTGGGCCGTCCACATCGTGTCGAAGGTGTGGTCGTCCACGGTGACAAGCGTGGACGCGAGTTGGGGTTCCCGACGGCCAACGTTGCACCGCCGATGTTTTCGGCGATTCCGGCCGACGGCGTGTACGCGGCGTGGTTCACGGTGCTCGGTGCCGGCGAGGAACTCGGAACCGTCGTTCCCGGTCGCCGATACCAAGCCGCGGTGTCTGTGGGTACCAATCCGACCTTCTCCGGCCGGACCCGAACCGTCGAGGCATACGTTCTCGACACCGAAGCAGACCTGTACGGACAACACGTCGCGGTCGACCTGGTTTCGCGGATTCGCGGTATGGAGAAGTTCGACTCGATCGAGTCGCTCATCACGGCGATGAACCGAGATGTCGAACGCGCACGCCGGATTCTGAGTGAGGATGCAGAACGTAGCGTCGGTTGAGTTCCTCCTGTGTCAGTGGCGGCCGCCACATTCGCTCCAGGTGGGCGAGAGCGCCTCATTGCTGCTGGTAGGATCTTCTCTCGGTGCGTGCTGCGGTTTGCGGTGGCCGCGCCCGATCTAGTTCCTTTCACGCAAACGTCATCACAGGAGTGAATCAAGTGGCATTGACCACGGAAGAAAAGAAGGCCGTTCTCGGCGAGTACGGCTTGCACGAGACCGACACGGGATCGCCTGAAGCTCAGGTGGCAATGCTCACCAAGCGCATCACCGATCTCACCGAGCACCTCAAGACCCACAAGCATGACCACCACTCGCGTCGTGGACTGCTCTTGATGGTCGGTCGCCGTCGTCGTCTGCTGAAGTACGTGGCAAAGACCGACGTCGCTCGCTACCGCACGCTCATCGAGCGTCTCGGCCTGCGTCGCTAGATTTTTCTCACGACGCTGATCGAAAGCAACACGGCATGCTTCGGTTTGCCGAACACTCCGTCAGCCGGCGAAGCCACGCATATACTTGGCTTCGCTGGCTTTCGGCGTTAGCTGCCGCAAGGCAGTTTCCGCTGTCGGCGCTATGCACAGTTGTCTAGGCGCAGTTGTGCAGTACGCAGCCAGCACACCGTATGCACCAGAGAACGTGGTGTCGGTTGTCGGTAGTGGTTCTCCGGACCGGGCAAGTGCCCGAAAGCTCCGGCGGACTTCGATCGACGGCCGCCCGAACGTCGTGACGTCCCGAAGCAGAAATCGCTCGCATCGCAAGGAGCGTCTGCAATTCAAGAGGGGGACGTCCCTCGGTGCGCAGTTTCCACCAGGAGGGTGGAAACGCCCGCGCGGGTACGGCGAAGACGAGAGGGAAGTGAAGAGAAAAGAATGACAGAGAATTCCGTAGTAGAGGTCGACGAAGGCGTGTTCGAATCCACCGCCGTGATCGACAACGGGTCCTTCGGTACCCGCACCATCCGTTTCGAGACCGGACGCCTTGCTCAGCAGGCCGCCGGCGCCGTCGTTGCTTACCTGGACGACGAGACCATGCTGCTGTCCGCCACGAGCGCCAGCAAGCACCCCAAGGAGCACTTCGACTTCTTCCCCCTGACGGTGGACGTCGAAGAGCGTATGTACGCAGCGGGCCGCATCCCCGGTTCGTTCTTCCGTCGTGAGGGACGCCCCTCCACCGACGCGATCCTGACTTGCCGCCTCATCGACCGGCCGCTGCGCCCGTCCTTCGTCGACGGTCTCCGTAACGAGATCCAGGTCGTCGTCACGGTCATGAGCCTCAACCCGCAGGATCTGTACGACGTCGTGGCCATCAACGCCGCTTCCGCGTCGACGCAGATCGCGGGCCTGCCGTTCTCCGGACCCGTCGGTGGCGTGCGCGTTGCACTCATCGTCTCGGACGAGAACAAGACCGGCCAGTGGGTTGCATTCCCGACGGTCGATCAGCTCGAGAACGCCGTCTTCGACATGGTCGTCGCCGGCCGCGTCGTTTCCGGTAGCGGTGACGACGCCGACGTCGCGATCATGATGGTCGAGGCCGAGGCCACCGACAACGTCATCGCGAAGATCGCCGACGGCGCTCAGGCACCGACCGAGGCCATTGTCGCCGAGGGCCTCGAGGCCGCCAAGCCGTTCATCGCACGCCTGTGCGCTGCACAGGCAGCACTTGCATCCAAGGCTGCAAAGCCCACGGGTGACTACCCGGTCTTCCCGGCGTACCAGGACGACGTTTTTGCTGCCGTCGAGGCTGCTGCGTCCGAAAAGCTCAATGCCGCACTGACAATCGCCGGCAAGCAGGAACGCGACGACAAGACCGACGAGGTCAAGGTCGAGGTTCTCGAGCAGGTTGCACCCAACTTCGAAGGCCGCGAGAAGGAACTGGGAGCAGCGTTCCGCTCGCTCACCAAGAAGCTGGTTCGCCAGCGCATCCTGCGCGATCAGTTCCGCATCGACGGCCGCGGCGTCACGGACATCCGTTCGCTGTCCGCCGAGGTCGCGATCATCCCGCGCGCACACGGCTCCGCACTGTTCGAGCGTGGCGAGACCCAGATCCTGGGTGTCACCACTCTCGACATGGTGAAGATGGCTCAGCAGGTCGACTCGCTCGGTCCCGAGACCACCAAGCGCTACATGCATCATTACAACTTCCCGCCGTACTCCACCGGTGAGACGGGCCGCGTCGGTTCGCCGAAGCGTCGCGAAATCGGTCACGGTGCACTCGCCGAGCGCGCTCTCATGCCGGTTCTGCCCAGCGTCGAAGAGTTCCCTTACGCGATTCGCCAGGTCTCCGAGGCTCTGAGCTCCAACGGTTCCACCTCGATGGGCTCGGTGTGCGCGTCCACGCTCGCACTGCTCAACGCCGGTGTGCCGCTTCGCGCTCCGGTTGCCGGTATCGCCATGGGTCTGGTCTCCGACCAGGTCGACGGCGAAACCCGCTACGTCGCGCTGACCGACATCCTCGGCGCCGAAGACGCCTTCGGCGACATGGACTTCAAGGTCGCAGGTACCAAGGACTTCGTCACGGCCCTGCAGCTGGACACGAAGCTCGACGGCATCCCGTCGCAGGTCCTCGCCGGTGCACTCTCGCAGGCGAAGGACGCACGGACCACGATCCTCGAGGTCATGGCGGAAGCCATCGACACCCCGGACGAGATGAGCCCGTTCGCTCCCCGCGTGACGGCCATCAAGGTCCCCGTCGACAAGATCGGTGAGGTCATCGGCCCCAAGGGCAAGATGATCAACTCCATCACCGAGCAGACCGGTGCCAACATCTCCATCGAAGACGACGGCACCGTGTTCGTCGGCGCCACCGATGGACCGTCTGCACAGGCCGCGATCGACATGATCAACGCCATTGCCAACCCGCAGCTCCCCAAGGTCGGCGAGCGGTTCCTGGGCACGGTCGTCAAGACCACCGCCTTCGGTGCCTTCGTTTCGCTCCTGCCGGGACGCGACGGACTGGTGCACATCTCGAAGCTGGGCAGCGGTAAGCGCATTGCCAAGGTCGAAGACGTGGTCAACGTCGGATCCAAGATTCGCGTCGAGATCGCTGACATCGACGCACGTGGCAAGATCTCGCTGATCCCGGTCGAAGAGGGCAACGACGAGGCTGCCGCTCCGGCCGCCGACGAGGCTGCTTCCGAGTAGATCTCACTTCGTACTCTGATGCGGCCCCGCGCGGATTTCCGTGCGGGGCCGCATCTGTACTGTCTGTAGACACAGAGCCTGTAGATACCTGATTGACCACTTGCACCGAGGACTGCTGAACCTTTTCATGGCAAAGACCACTCCCAACACCACGCGCAGCCGCAGCGCTGTGCTGAAATCTCCGATCGATGCGACTCCCGAATCCGGAGTACAGCGCACGGTCCTTCCCGGCGGCCTGCGCGTCGTCACCGAGTTCATTCCCGGTGTGCGTTCCGCCTCCGTCGGTGTGTGGGTCGGAGTCGGCTCGCGCGACGAGCAGCCGAGTGTGGCCGGTGCCGCGCATTTTCTCGAGCACCTGCTGTTCAAGTCGACGCCGTCACGGACGGCGTTGGACATCGCGCAGGTCATGGATGGTGTGGGCGGCGAACTCAATGCATTCACGTCGAAGGAACACACCTGTTTCTACGCGCACGTGATCGACGACGACCTTCCGATGGCGGTTGACCTTGTCGCCGACGTCGTGCTGCGAGGGCGTTGCAGAACCGCGGACGTCGATGTCGAGCGGCAAGTAGTGCTCGAAGAGATCGCGATGCGTGACGACGATCCGGAAGACTTGCTCGGCGACGCGTTCCTGACCGCGTTGTTCGGCGATCATCCTGTCGGCCGTCCGATCATCGGTAGCGTCGAATCGATCGAGTCGATGTCGCGCAATCAGTTGCATTCCTTCCATGTTCGGCGTTACACACCGCAGCGGATGGTGCTGGCCGTAGCGGGAAACGTCGACCACAAGCAGGTAGTGACGCTCGCTCGCCGTGCATTTGCCGGACATCTCGAGCGCGGGGTCAAGCCGGCGCCGCGGCGCGAAGGCACTCTGCGGTTGCGCACGATGCCTGAACTGAGCTTGACCCACCGCGACAGCGAGCAGGTCCACCTTGCGCTCGGGGTACGCGCGTTCGGCCGGCACGAGGGCCATCGCTGGGCGCTGTCGGTGCTCAACGCCGCAGTGGGCGGTGGGCTGAGTTCTCGTCTTTTCCAAGAGATTCGGGAGAAGCGCGGGCTTGCGTACTCCGTCTATTCGGGCGTCGACACCTTCGCGGACACCGGAGCGTTCTCCGTGTATGCAGGTTGCCAGCCGGAGAACCTCGGGGAGGTTGCCACGGTGATCCGCGAGGTACTCGCGAACGTGGCGACGGACGGAATCACCGATGCCGAGATCGCCCGCGCCAAGGGATCGCTGCGCGGCGGATTGGTTCTGGCACTGGAAGATTCAGGCTCACGCATGAACCGTATCGGTCGCAGCGAACTGAACTACGGCAACCATCGCAGTGTTGCGCAGACGCTCGCAACCATCGACGCAGTCACCTCCGAAGAGGTGCTCGAGGTGGCGCAGGTGCTCTTGACGAGGCCGTTTGCAGCCGCCGTCGTGGGTCCGTACAAGCGGGTTCGTGACCTCCCCGCGTCGGTACGCGGGATCGTGGGCAAGTAGTTCGAACTATCGAAATCGGGGTGTGCAGTTGAAGATCCGTGGTGCAGTGCTCGAAGAGATCGGCCGGAAGCGTCCCTTCGCAGAGTCGACTCCGATTTCGATTTCGGAACTCGACCTCGAATCCCCGGGCCCGGGTGAGATCCTGGTCAAGATCGAAGCTGCCGGGCTTTGTCACTCCGACCTCTCCGTGGTCGACGGCAATCGGGTACGACCCGTGCCGATGTTGTTGGGCCATGAGGCGGCAGGTCGAATCATCGAACTCGGCGACGGAGTTGATTCGTTGTCGGTGGGCACCCGCGTCGTGATGACTTTTCTTCCACGGTGCGGTGAATGTGCGGGATGCGCCACTGACGGCCGGATGCCTTGCACGGTGGGTAGCGCTGCCAACAACGACGGCAGTTTGCTCGGTGGCGCGCATCGACTGCGGCGCTCCGGCGAGAACGTCAAACATCATCTCGGTGTTTCGGGTTTCGCGACGCATGCTGTGGTCAACGCCAAGTCGGTTGTTCCCGTCGACGACGACATCCCGGCCGAAATTGCAGCCGTACTCGGTTGTGCGGTGTTGACCGGTGGGGGAGCGCTCCTCAACGCGGCGAAGCCTCGCCCGGCAGACACCGTGATGGTGGTCGGCTTGGGTGGCGTCGGGATGGCCGCAATCCTGACGGCGAGGGCACTCGGGGTCGAGAACGTCATCGGTGTCGACGCGCTGGAATCCAAGCTGGCTCAGGCGCTGGAACTGGGCGCGACCGAGGTCTTCACACCGTCCGGCCTGTCCGAGAGTGGCGTTCGCGCAGACATCGTCGTCGAGGCCGCGGGAAATGCTCGGGCCTTCGAGACAGCGGTGGCTGCGACGGCAGCGGGTGGCACGACCGTCACGGTCGGGTTGCCGGCGCCTGACGCGCGCTCGTCGATCTCACCTCTCGGACTGGTCGCCGAAGCGCGGACCATTATCGGCAGCTACCTGGGATCTGCGGTCCCGTCCCGCGACATCCCGATCTACGCGCAGTTGTGGCGCGACGGGAAGCTGCCGGTCGAGAAGCTCATTTCCTCGCGAATCGAATTGGCCGACATCAATTCGGGTATGGACGAACTCGCCGACGGAAAAGCAATCCGACAGGTCATTATCTTCGACGCGGAGTAGGTGCACGTCGGTGTTATGCAGCGGAAATGAGGCGTTTGCGCTCCCGATTCCCTCCCGAGTCGCCACGGAAAATCGTTACCCGTTGTAACGCTCCTCTCGTACTGGACGACTACTCGAATGACGTTGCGTGACGCCCCGGGGGTCGGTCGTACGTTTTCCAAAAGTTGATTGGGGAGAAGATATGCCGGTTCGTGGGTTCTTTTCGCGACATCGAATACTGGCGGGTGCAGTAGCGCCCGCAGCGCTCGGCGTGGCCGCACTGGTCGCGGTCGCAGTTGCCGTGGATTCTCCGCAATCGCAGACGATCGAGACCGAATTGACCGTGTCTGTCACCGAGTGTCACGACACGGTCGGGATCGGTGTCGCCGGTCGCGGTGACACGCCGGTCGAGGGTACGACGAAGATGCTCGTCGGTGCGGATGGAAAGACACTCCTCCCGGCGGCGCTCACAGACGACTACAGCAGCCACTGGGTGGACCCGGTACTCAAGGCGCCCGCCGGGTCGGTCAAGGACGGCTCGTACGCCTCGGTCTACATTGCGTACCCCGCCAACATGGACAGTTACGAAGAAGCCGTGACGACGGGCGCGGACAACACGCGAGCGGTCATGAAGGCGATCAGTGCCGCATGCCCGAACACGAAGTTCTCGATTGTCGGCTACAGCGAGGGCGCTGACGTAGTGCGCCGCGTGGCGATGGACATCGGCTCGGAGTCGAGCACCTCCGGCATCAATCCGGACAACGTCGTCGGTGTGGTGATCTTCGCCGACGCCGGTCGACTCGCGGGCGAGGGCCCGTTCCCCGGCGCGAAAAACCCCTACACGAACCCTGACGGTTTCAACGAGCAATATCAGGACGGTAAGAACACCGCTTCCGGATCTGGTGCACTTCCAGGTACCAGTGGGGACTTCGGGGCCCTGAAAGGCAAGATTGCGTCGTTCTGCTCTGACGGCGACCTCACCTGCGCAGCCCCCGAGAACATTTCACTCCTGATCCTGGCGGCAAACGTCGGTCGGCAGCTCAACGTCGACCAGTTGCAAGCGCAGAATCTGACGCCCGCCACCGGCATGGATATCGCGGTTGTGATGGGACGCGTGATGTTCGACGCGTTCAACGACATCTCGAGCAATCCCACCTGGATGCAGAGCGACGAAACCTTCCTCGATGTCTTGCTGAAGGTGTCCGACCCGGCGTACAAGCCGAGCGAGGCCACCACCAAGCCAGTCGCAAAGGACTCGGTTTCCACGGAGGAAGTGTCGCCGTTGGCGTACCTGCCGCAGAAACTGTTCAAGGAAATCGTCGGCCTCATCGCCACGAACCAGAACACGATCCCCGTCGTCATGAACGATCCGTACGGCCTCACTTTGGGCCCGGACGTCGGTCACCACTTCGACTACTGGCGTGATTCGGATGCTGCAAACGGCAAGCCCCTGACGTCAGCGGAGTATGCAGCGGCGTGGCTGACTTATCTGGCCAAACAGGCGCAAGACGGCAAGCCGGTCGATTCGTCGGCGAAGCCGACCGCAGAAGAGATGGCGGATGCCATCGATGCCTTGGCTGCTTCGCCTTCGGTTACCGACTCGGCCAAGCCCACCACAACCACGGGCGCAGCTGCACAACCCGCACCCGCAGGTTCGGGATCTGCAGCACCGGCACCCGCGGTGCCGACGACGTCATCGGTTGCGCCGGCCGCGACGCCGAGTGTGACGTCGACCGTGGCGCCGTCGACTTTGGTCCAGTCGAGTGCACCGCCCGCCGCGACCACGGCGACGACAACATCGACGACAACGACGACACAAGCTGCAGCCGGCTAGACGTTTCCGTTCGTCAAAAACGCTGTCACAGGCTGCGATCCGCAATAGTTGCGGATCGCAGCCTGTTTTCGTGTACGGGTTACGCACAGAGACCGTTGGTGCTTATCGTGGAAGGGAGGTTTCCGGATCACGAATCGTGGGTTTCACCGTGCACGAGCTGTCCATTGCGCAGAGTGTGGTCGAAGCCGTGTGTGAGCGTGCCGGCGAGCGACGAGTATCGAGCGTGCGGCTTGAAGTAGGGCAACTCTGCGCGGTGGTTCCACACTCTCTGCTGTTCTGCTTCGACGTCGTCACCGCGGGTACTCACGCCGAAGGTGCCAGCTTGCACATCGATGAGATTGCAACCAGCGCGCGATGCAAAAGCTGCGGCGTGATGTTCTCGCCGCCCGACATGTTCTTGCTGTGTGAATGCGGCAGTGCTGATGTCGAGGTGCTTGCCGGCCGAGAGTTACGGATCCTGTCGATGGAAGTGAGCTGAGCATGTGCGCGACGTGTGGGTGCGGGGACACCACAGGACCTCGGGTGTCGGTAGTCGCAGACGGAGAACACGAGCAGGAACACGACGATCATGGGCACGGTCACGAGCATGACCATGAGCGCGGCCACTCCGACCACACCGTGATTCTCGAGCAGCAGGTGCTCGCCAAGAACGACGGCATTGCGGTTCACAATCGTCAGTGGATGCGGAGCCGCAGAATCACGGCGCTCAACATCATGAGTTCCCCCGGCGCGGGGAAGACGACATTGCTGGCGCGAACTATCCGGGAGCTCGGATGTCAGCGACCGATAGCCGTGATCGAAGGTGACCAGGAAACCCGGCTCGACGCCGAGCGGATCCGAGAGACCGGCGCGTCGGTGGTGCAGGTGAATACCGGGGCCGGATGTCACCTCGATGCCGCGATGATCGACCGCGCACTGCGCGCCTTGGATCCCGCTGAAGAATCGCTGCTTCTGATCGAAAACGTCGGAAACCTGGTGTGCCCGGCGCTCTTCGACCTCGGCGAGGAAGGCAAGGTTGTCCTAATTTCGACGCCGGAGGGGGCAGACAAGCCGAAAAAGTACCCACACATCTTCGCTGTCGCGGACCTCGTGGTGATCAACAAGATCGACTTGCTCCCATACGTCGAGTTCGACGTCGATGCCTGCGTCGAGCAGGCGAGAATACTCAATCCTGCTGTGCGCGTTGTTGTTTTGTCTGCCACGACAGGTGAGGGCATGGACGAGTGGTACGAGTGGATCGGTAGTCGTTCGGCGATTTCTCCGGTGGCCGTTGACAACTGATCTGCTCGGGTAGTTAATGAAATGAGTGGGTGCCACGCAAGTGGGCCGAGGTTCGACTCCGGTGGCGTCAGCGTTTCGGTGCCGCGGCAATTCGAGGCCACAGAGTCTTGAGGCCATAGCGTGTCAGGCCAGTCGCGGCGCTGAGAGTCAAGGCGCAAGTGCACCCGTGAAAGCGGCTGACATGGACACACAAAAATCGACTGCTGGCACCACGGCGGAACCTGCCTCCGAAAGCGCAGCTACCCCCGCAAGCGCAGCGGCCAAAGCGGAAGAAACTCTGATCCACGTGCTGTGGATCAATGCCGGTCTCAGTTGCGACGGAGATTCGGTGGCGCTCACTGCAGCCACGCAACCCAGTATCGAGGAGATCGCGCTCGGCGCCTTGCCCGGCCTGCCGCAGGTAGCGGTTCATTGGCCGCTCATCGACTTCGAATGCGGACCGCAGGGTGGCGCTGACGATTTCCTGGAGTGGTTTTGGAAAGCCGACCGCGGAGAACTGGAACCCTTTGTTCTTGTCGTCGAAGGATCGATACCGAACGAGAAACTTCACGACGAGGGGTATTGGTGCGGCTTCGGGAACAATCGCGAAACCGGCCAACCGGTCACCACGAGCGAATGGCTCGACAAGCTGGCACCGAAAGCCACTGCGGTAGTTGCGGTCGGTACGTGCGCGACCTACGGCGGCATACATGCGATGGCCGGCAATCCGACCGGTGCGATGGGCGTGCCGGACTATCTCGGGTGGACCTGGAAATCGAAGGCGGGCATCCCGATCGTCTGCGTTCCCGGGTGTCCCATTCAGCCGGACAACCTCTCCGAGACCCTGACCTACCTTCTGTACATGGCCACTGATCAGGCGCCGATGATTCCCTTGGACGAATCCCTGCGCCCGCAGTGGCTTTTCGGTGCCACCGTACACGAGGGCTGTGACCGTGGTGGGTACTACGAGCAGGGTGAGTTCGCGACGGAGTACGGGTCACCGAAGTGCATCGTCAAACTCGGATGTTGGGGTCCGGTCGTGAAATGCAATGTCCCCAAACGTGGTTGGATCAACGGAGTCGGCGGGTGTCCTAATGTCGGCGGGATCTGCATCGGGTGCACGATGCCGGGATTCCCCGACAAGTTCATGCCGTTCATGGATGAACCACCTGGCGGCAAACTCTCCACCAATGCGGTGGGAATGTACGGGTCCGTGATCCACAGTCTCCGCCGGATCACCGGAAACACGTTGGACAAGGAACCGCACTGGCGCGAGCGGGGGTCGAAATTACTCACCGGTGCGACGCGTACGTGGTGACCGACCGGATACATTCAAATCAGTTCGTGAGCAACGTCTCTGGGAGGCACTGCAATGACGGCCATCGTTCCCGAACCCACCTCGACTGCGGACCGCGACGGTCTTGTCGAGATGGCGTGGGACCCCATCACCCGAATCGTCGGCAGTCTGGGCATCTACACCAAGATCGACTTCGCCAATCGCGAAGTGGTGGAGTGCCACAGCACGTCGTCGATCTTTCGCGGGTATTCCCTGTTCATGAAGGGGAAGGACCCGCGCGACGCGCATTTCATCACCAGTCGTATCTGCGGCATCTGCGGTGACAATCACGCCACATGCTCGTGCTACGCACAGAACATGGCGTACGGCGTCAAGCCGCCGCATCTGGGCGAGTGGATCGTCAATCTCGGCGAGGCCGCCGAGTACATGTTCGACCACAACATCTTTCAAGAGAATCTTGTCGCCGTCGACTACTGCGAGAAGATGGTCTCCGAGACGAATCCCGGTGTGCTGGCGCAGGCAGAGAACACGCGCTGCCCGCACGAGGAGCAGCACGGGTATCGCACGATCGCGGACATCATGCGGACTCTCAATCCGTTCACGGGTGAGTTCTATCGCGAAGCGTTGCAAGTCTCGCGTTCGACTCGCGAAATGTTCTGCTTGATGGAGGGCAGGCACGTTCACCCGTCGACGCTCTATCCCGGCGGCGTCGGCACCGTCGCGACGATCGAACTGATGACGGACTACATGTCGCGGCTGATGCGGTACGTCGAATTCATGAAGAAGGTCGTGCCGATGCACGACGACCTGTTCGACTTCTTCTACCAGGCGATGCCTGGTTACGAAAAGGTTGGCCTGCGGCGGACCCTGCTGGGTTGTTGGGGATCGTTCCAAGACCCCGAGTACTGCAATTTCTCCTACAAGGACATGACCGACTGGGGCCGGAAGATGTTTGTCACTCCCGGTGTGGTTGTCGACGGAAAGTTGGTCACCACGGATCTGGTGGACATCAACCTCGGTATCCGAATCATGCTGGGCTCCTCGTATTACGAGGACTGGAGTGATCAGGAGATGTTCGTCAAAACCGATCCGCTGGGTAACCCGGTCGATCGCAGGCACCCGTGGAATCAGCACACCAACCCCCACCCGCAGAAGCGGAACCTCGAGGACAAGTACAGCTGGGTCATGTCACCGCGATGGTTCGACGGAAAAGACAACCTTGCTCTGGACACGGGCGGGGGAGCATTGGCTCGTCTGTGGAGCACCGCTCTGGCCGGCCTGGTCGACATCGGATACCTGGAGTCGACCGGACACAGTGTGAAGATCAATCTTCCGAAAACAGCACTGAAGGGTCCTGTCTCGCTCGAGTGGAAGATTCCCGAACATGGCAGCAATACCCTCGAAAGAAACCGCGCGCGAACGTATTTCCAGGCATACGCAGCCGCGGCTGCCCTTCATTTCGCCGAGAAGGCGCTTGTCGAGATCCGGGCCGGCCGGACCAAGACGTGGGAGTCGTTCGAGGTCCCGGACGAGGGTATCGGTTGCGGATTCACCGAAGCCGTCCGCGGAGTTCTCTCACACCACATGGTGATTCGTGACGGAAAAATCGCGAACTATCACCCGTACCCACCGACACCGTGGAATGCGAGCCCGCGCGACAGCTACGGAACCCCCGGTCCGTACGAGGATGCCGTGCAGGGTCAGCCGATCTTCGAGGAGAACGATCGAGACCACTTCAAGGGCATCGACATCATGCGGACCGTGCGTAGTTTCGATCCCTGCCTGCCGTGTGGTGTTCACATGTATCTCGGCGGTGGCAAGACCCTGGAGAAGTTGCACTCTCCGACGCAGTCCGTGACCGGGGAGTGATCGATGGAGCAATCGGCCGACTACTGGCGCGGAGCAGGTGAGCGCATCGAGACGTTGTTGCAGGCCAACGCCGGCGCAGGCCCGGTGGCGAGAGATCGCGCCGAGCAACTGGTGCGTGAGGTCGTGCAGTTGTACGGCGCAGCACTCGAACGCACCGTCGCTCTGGCAGATCCGGCCACGATGGATGCGATGGTTCGCGACGATCTGGTGTCCAGCCTGCTACTGGTGCACGGACTTCACCCGCACGACGTGGAGACCCGCGTCCGCACTGCGCTCGACAGCGTGCGTCCGTACCTCGGTTCGCACGGAGGCGACGTCGAACTGATCGAGGTGGCGGACGGCGTGGTGCGACTACGGCTTCTCGGAAGCTGTAACAGTTGCCCTTCGTCCTCGGTGACCCTCGAAACCGCGGTCCAGGACGCGGTGCAGGCGGCGGCACCCGAGACCACCGGAATCGACGTCGAAACACCGGATTCGCACGAGCTGAAGTCGGGTGTGATTTCGGTCGAGTCCCTGTTCTCGCACGTTCACGCCGAGGGGGGAGGTACGCACTGGGTGGAGGTCCCCGAATTCGCCGAAGTCGAGGTGGGAGAGGTCGCGGGCTTCCGCGTGTCGGGCACCGATCTGTTGGTCTGCCGCTCCGGTGACGATCTGTACGCGTATCGCGACCATTGCCCGGTGTGTGAGCACTCGATGGCGGGGGCTGTGCTCGAACGCATGATGGGCCGTCCTGCCCGAGACGCCGCTGTCCTCACCTGTCCGACGTGCTCTGCCCACTTCAGTGTGTACGGGGCGGGAGCGCGGGTGGGCACCGGCTCCGAGCACCTGGCGCCTGTGCCGGTGCTGATTCGCGACGGAGTGCTCTCGGTCGCGCTTGCTGACGATTCTGTGATACCGGTGACCTAGCCGTGAACGCAGCCCCGTCATGAAAGTCACTGTGGGAGAGGTGCTCACACGAATCGCCTCGTCGCGTGTCGTTCCGACCGGACCGAGGTGTGAGATGTGTGCGGCGGGCATAGGCGACGAACACCAGCACGTCGTGGACGTACAGGTCCGGAGCCTGATGTGCGTGTGCCGACCGTGCTATCTACTCTTTGCACCGGTCGACGCGGACCTTCGATACAAAGCGGTTCCCGATCGGTACCTCGAGTTTCCGGACTTCGACCTCGGCCCTGGCCGGTGGGAGTCTCTGGAAATCCCCGTCGGCCTGGCATTCTTCTTCCGCAACTCACTCCTCGACAAGTACATAGTCTTCTATCCGGGACCGGCCGGAGCTACCGAATCCGAGCTGCCCATCGACTCGTTCGAGACTGTGCTCGAGGAGAATCCGGGGCTCGCGCAGATGCGGGCCGACGTCGAGGCGTTGATCGTGTCGGTGCCCACGTCAGGACAATCGCCGAGATGCTTCGTTGTTCCCATCGACGCCTGTTACGAACTGGTGGGACGATTGCGCACCGTGTGGCGCGGATTCGACGGTGGCCAGGATGCCGCACGCGCAGTGGACGAGTTCTTCGGGCGCGTCGAGGCGCGAAGCAGGTCGGCATGACTGTTCTCGACTTCTCGATCGACAACATGGAGGTGGAACCGTACGCGGTTACGCCGAATCTGACGGTGAGATTGAGAATGTCGGAATCCACCGGCACGACCGTCCGTGCGGTGGCTCTGCGCGCGCAGGTACGAATCGAACCACACCGCCGACCGTACTCCGACGCCGAAGGCGAAGGTCTGCGCGATCTCTTCGGTCCGCGGGAGCGTTGGTCGAGTACGCTGCGCACCTTCCTGTGGATGGAATGTTCCACGGTCGTTCAAGGATTCACCGGAACAACGGTCGCGGCCTTGCCCATGGCGTGTACGTACGACTTCTCGGTGACGGCGTCGAAGTACATGCACGCACTCGGAGACGGAACGATTCCGATCGTGGTTCTACTGAGCGGCACGGTATTCACCGACGGACCGCGTGGGTTCTCCGTGCAGCAGATCCCGTGGGACAGATCTGCTGCCTACGAATTGCCGGTCGACGTGTGGAAACAGCTGATGGCTGCGCATTATCCGGCGTCTGGTTGGGTACGCCTCGACCATGAGACGATTGCCGATCTCGTGCGGTTCAAGGCAGCGCACGGCCTCACGGACCTCGATTCAGCCGTGCGGCAGTTGCTGACGGCGAGCCAGGTGCCGCGATGACTCGAACGGGGATGGATCACGACGTTCGGGCCGTGGCCGACGCCGTCCTGTACGAGGGATATCTTCTCTATCCCTACCGGGCCGGCTCGGCGAAGAATCAATCCCGTTGGCAGTTCGGGGTTCTCGGACCGCCCGGCGCCGCCGAGGTCGGAGTCGGCGAGGAACCGTCGATGTCCGCACAATGTCTGCTCGGCGAATTCGAGCGGAACGGCGTCGAAGTGACTGCGACTGTGAGATTTCTGCACCACCAGTCGCGGACGGTTGAACGACTCGGCGCCGGCGGGGCGTGGATCCCGGTCGATCGGTTGGTAGTCGGCGAGCGGGAGTCGATCTCGTGGGACGAAGCCACCGAATCCGAGATCGTGTTGGGTCCGTGGGGTCTGGACGAACTCGAGGCCGGCGTCGAAGAAACCTTCTGTGCGGCCGGAGTTGTCGAAGGCGAGACTTTGTCGGACTCTCGGGGCAGGGTGGTCGGACGGATCGTTCGGACACGGCTTCCGGTGAATGGCCTCTTGGCAGTGAGCGCCTCCGCCGGGGACGGACGCACGGTGATTTCCGTGACGATCATGAACGCCACGAGCGTCGACGCACGGGACAAGGGCACGGCCACCGCGCAATCGATGCTGGGGACTCACGTCATTGTGAACTGCACAGGCTCGAGGTTCCTGTCGTTGTTCGAAGAAGCAGATCACTCGGAGCAGTTGCGGCAAAATCGCTGTTATCCGGTGCTTGCGGGGACCGAGGACCCCACTCACCCTGGCACATCTCCCACCGTTCTGGTGTCACCGATCATCCTGTACGACTTTCCCGAGATTGCGCCGCAGAGCGAGGGATCTCTCTTCGACTCGACCGAGATCGACGAAATTCTCACCCTGAGAATCCTTGCCATGACCGACGAGGAAAAGGCGCGGGCGCGAGCTACCGACTCCAGAGCTGCCGACATCATCGACCGATGTGAGCGATTGACGGACGACGATCTAGCCGGCCTGCACGGTGTGCTGCGAAATCCGCACGCCGGTTCTGATCTGATACCCGAGGTGCCTGACGGTGTGGACTGGTGGACCCCGGAAGCCGACACCAGTGTCCAACCACGCACCGACGCAGTTCTGATCAACGGCGTCCGTGTCTCTGGTGGAAGTACAGTTCGGCTCCACCCCTCACGCCGCGCTGATGCTCAGGACCTGTTCTTCGACGGCCGGATCGCCCACGTCGCCACCATTCATGAAGACGTGGACGGCGACATTCATGTTGGGGTGACACTGTTGGACGATCCGGCCGCCGATCTGCACAACTGGTACGGCCGCTACCTGTACTTCGCGCCGGACGAGATAGAGCCGATGCCGCGCGACAGCGCGTGACGTACTCACAGCTATCGAACTTCACAGCTATCGAGAGGAGAACTCGCCATGAGGAGCATGGGATTGCTGTCGACGGCACTTCTCGGCGCCACCGCGATCGCAGCCGCGATCGTCCTGGTGGTGTCGATGCCGGACATCCAGCGCTATCTGCGAATGCGAAAGATGTAAAGCGCTGTGCGCGTGCTGATTGCAGGTGTCGGAAACATATTTCTCGAAGACGACGGATTCGGCCCCGAAGTTGTTCGGGCGCTGCAGCATGAGAATCTCCCATCGGGAGCTCACCTGGTCGACTACGGGATTCGGGGCGTGCATCTGGCGTACGACTTGTTGGAGTCGTGGGACGCCCTGGTCCTGATCGATGCCTTACCGGCGACCGGAGTCCCAGGCAAGCTCGCGATCATCGAAGTGGACCCCGAAAGTGAAGGCCCGCAAGGAGGTTTCGACGCGCACTCGATGCATCCGAGTTCGGTGTTTGCCAGCCTGCAGGCCCTCGGCGGAACACTCCCGCGGACGTTCGTGGTGGGGGCACATGCGAAATCGATCGGCGACGGAATCGGATTGAGTGCGGAGATGCGTGATTCGGTAAGGCAAGCCGCTTCTGCGGTGCTGGCACTCGTCCGGTCCATCGACGTGGACTGTGATGCCACCACACTGGGGCCGGAGGTGTGAGTCATGTGTCTGGGGATTCCGGGACGGGTACGCGAACTACTGGACGGATACGGAGGTCAACTCGCTCTCGTCGACGTGGAGGGGGCACCACGCAAGGTCAACATCGGAATGCTCGACGAAGGCACCGTCACGGCAGGTGACTGGGTGGTGATCCACATGGGCTTTGCAGTCGAGAAGGTCGACGAGCAGGGAGCTCGCCACGCTCGGGCCGGCCTCGAACTGATGGGCCGTGGTGGCCACGACGGTGAGGTAGTCGACTCCGATACTGGTAACGGCGAGGTCGGGACATGAAGATCGCCTGCCGTGTCATCGTTCGTGGCGTAGTCCAGGGGGTGGGCTTCCGGCCGTTCGTCCATGCGACCGCCACCGAACTGGGACTGTCGGGTTCGGTGGGAAATTCTGCTCTCGGTGTCGTGATCGACGTCGAAGGCGACGGAGAGACAATCGATGCATTTGTCGCTCGGGTGCGAAACCGCCCCCCACCGCTGGCACGGGTGGAGTCGGTAGAGCGCGAGGACTCGCGGCCGGTTGGTCGTGAGGGGTTTCGTATAGTCGAGACGGATGCGGGGTCGGTCGGGCGAACCTTGGCGCCGGCGGATGTCGGGATCTGCGACGACTGCCTCCGGGAACTGACTGATCCGAGCGATCGGCGATATCGTCATCCATTCATCACCTGCACCAACTGCGGTCCGCGATTCACGATCATCGAATCGCTGCCCTACGACCGCGCCGCTACGACGATGAAGCGATTCCCGTTGTGCGCGAACTGTGCGGCGGAGTACGTGGATCCCGCCGACCGCCGGTTTCATGCGCAACCGATTGCCTGCCCGCAGTGCGGTCCAACGCTATCGTTCGTGGAAGGGGACGCGCCCGCCGTGACCGGTGAGGGTGCACTGCTACGAGCCCGATCCCTACTGCGAGACGGGAAGATTCTTGCTGTCAAGGGAATCGGAGGATTTCACCTGGCTTGTGATGCCCGCGACGACCGCGCGGTTCACGAGTTGCGTGAACGCAAGCATCGAGCAAGCAAGCCGTTGGCGGTGATGGTGCGCGATGTGCCAGAAGCCAGAGAGTTGGGTGTGGTCGGTGATGCCGAGGCTGATGCCATGTCCTCGCGCGAGCGCCCGATTGTGCTGGTTGCCAAAGCGTCTGGATACGCGCTTTCCCCCTTGATTGCCCCCGGCATTCCGGATATCGGAATCATGCTGGCCTACAACCCGATTCAGCATCTTCTTCTGGGTTTGGCCGGAGAAGAGGCGGGCCCAGCGGTGTTGGTCATGACATCGGCGAACATCGGCGGTGAGCCGATTCTGTACTCCGACAACGATCTCGAACGATTGGGTGACCTGGCCGACGGGGTATTGACCCACAACCGTCCGATCTTGATGCCGTGTGACGACTCGGTGATGCGAATAGTCGGCAGTGGAAGACAGTTGCTTCGTCGCTCGCGCGGATATGCTCCGCTGCCCGTCACCGCGCCGTTCGACGTACCGCCTACCTTGGCGGTCGGGGCCGACCTGAAGAACACCTTCTGTCTTGCCGAGGACGGATATGTGTGGCCGAGTCAGCACATCGGAGACATGGGCGACCTCGCTGTCATCGACAGTTTTGCTGCGTCGGAGAGTCACTTCGAATCGATCACGGGGGTGGTGCCGCACCAGATCGCCTGTGACGAGCATCCTCGGTATCGCTCGTCCTCGTGGGCTCGCAGTCGTAGTGGTGACCGACCGGTGCGCATCGTCGGGCATCACCACGCACATGTGGCTTCCGTGATGGGGGAGAACGGCCGGGACGGGAGCGAACCAGTTCTCGGAATAGCGTTCGACGGCACCGGCTACGGGGCGGACGGCGCAGTGTGGGGAGGGGAACTACTGCTGGCGACGTACAAGGGTTATCGCCGTCTCGCGCATCTGGGATACGTACTGCTGCCCGGTGGCGATGCCGGAGTGGAACGGCCGTACCGAATGGCGCTCGCCCACCTGTGGCATGCCGGGTTGGACTGGGAATCCGACCTCGCGCCCGTGGCAGCCTGTCCGCCCCGAGAGCAGTCGGTCCTACTTCACCAGATGGAAACCGGTTTCGGGTGCGTGGACACCTCGAGCATGGGGCGGTTGTTCGACGCAGTCTCCTCGCTGACCGGGGTCCGTCAGAGGGTCGACTACGAAGCGCAGGCTGCCATCGAGTTGGAGGGGGTGTCGAGGGGAGTCGACAGCGCCGGTTCGCGGTACACCTTCGATTGGACGCAGTCGGACGACGATTCGTGGACAGCAGATCCGCGGTCGGTCATTCGGGCTGTTGTCCGCGATCTCCGGGAGAAGTTGCCCGCTGAAGTGATCGGCGCCCGTTTCCACGAATCCGTAGCGCACCTGGTGCTCGAGTGGGCAATTCGTGGCCGGGAACTGGCGGGAGTGGACGAGGTAGTACTCACCGGAGGTGTCTTTCAGAACCCTCTACTGCTCGTTCGGGCGTGTGCTCTGCTCTCAGACGCTGGATTCACGCCGTTGACAGGACTGGAGTTGCCGCCGAACGACGGCGGTCTCGCCTACGGCCAAGTGCTGGTGGGGAGTTCGTCATGAGGTCAGGAGTTGTGTCATGTGCCTAGCCGTACCGGGACGTATCGAGTCCCTGGAGGAACGCGACGGAACGACGATGTCGGTGGTGAACTTCGGTGGCGTCCGAAAAGAAGTGTGCCTCGAGTACATTCCGGGCGCCCAAGTCGGCGAGTACGTCGTGGTGCACGTCGGATTTGCCATCCAGCGACTCGACGAGGAATCCGCTCGCAGCACGCTGGCGGAATTCGAGCACCTCGGCGTACTCGAAGAGGAATTCGGTGACGGGTTCGAAAGGGCTGCCCGGGCCGCGGGGATCGAACCGAAGGAGACGGAATCATGAAATATCTGGACGAGTTCTCCGATCCGGAACTGGCCGGCAAACTGCTGGATCAGATCCGTGCGCTGGCCACACGGCGATGGGCGATCATGGAAGTGTGTGGTGGTCAGACACATTCGATCATCAGACACGGCATCGATCAATTACTTCCCCAACAGATCGAGATGATCCACGGACCCGGATGCCCGGTCTGTGTCACCCCGCTCGAGATCATCGACAAAGCTCTCGAAATCGCGGCACGACCCGATGTCATTTTCTGCTCCTTCGGGGACATGTTGCGAGTTCCGGGGAGTTCGTCGGATCTGTTCCGCATCAAGAGCGCCGGCGGTGACGTGCGGGTGGTGTACTCACCGTTGGATGCACTGACTATCGCCAAGGAGAATCCGGGCCGGCAAGTGGTGTTCTTCGGGATCGGATTCGAGACCACCGCGCCGGCCAACGCCATGACCGTCTATCAGGCCAATCGCCTGGGTATCGAGAACTTCTCGCTACTCGTCTCGCACGTTCTGGTCCCGCCGGCGATGGCCGCGATCATGGATTCGCCAGAGTGCCGCGTGCAGGCATTTCTGGCGGCCGGGCATGTGTGCAGTGTGATGGGAACGTCGGAGTACCCGGCGCTGGCCGAGAAGTACAAGGTCCCGATCGTCGTCACCGGATTCGAGCCGCTGGATCTGCTGGAGGGCATCCGAAAGACGGTGCTGCAGTTGGAATCGGGTCGATACGAGGTCGAAAATGCCTACGCCCGTGCCGTCACCGCGCAGGGCAACACCGCAGCGAAAGCGATGCTCGAGGATGTGTTCGCCGTGTCGGACCGGACGTGGCGCGGCATCGGATCGATCCCGGACAGCGGTTGGCAGCTGGCACCGAAGTATGCGTATTTTGATGCCGAAGAGCGTTTTTCGGTGACCGATATCCATACTGACGAGTCGAGCGTCTGCCGTTCCGGAGAAGTGTTGCAAGGTTTGATCAAGCCACACGAGTGCAGTGCCTTCGGGAAGGAATGCACTCCGCGGAATCCACTCGGTGCCACGATGGTGTCGTCCGAGGGGGCGTGCGCCGCGTACTACCTGTACCGGCGCCTGGAACTTCAGGAGGCGGGTCATGCCGGCTGAGGAGACCGCTGTCGTGGACTTGTCGGCGTGGGTCTGCCCACTGCCGCTGCGTGATTCGCCGAACATCGTCATGGGGCACGGTGGTGGAGGAGCGATGTCCGCCGAGCTCATCGAGCACCTGTTCCTGCCCTCGTTCGGAAGCGATGCCGATGCAGAACTCGGTGACTCGGCCGTATTCGACGTCGGCGGGGTGCGGCTCGCGTTCTCGACCGACTCGTATGTCGTCAAACCCATGGTGTTTCCCGGCGGAACTATCGGCGATCTCGCTGTCAACGGAACGGTGAACGACCTGGCGATGGCGGGAGCGCAGCCATTGGTGATGTCGACGGCATTCATCCTGGAAGAAGGGACGGCGCTGACCGACATCGCGGGAATCGCGAAGGCGCTCGGTGAGGCCGCGCACGTTGCCGGCGTTCGGCTGGTGACAGGTGATACCAAGGTCGTCGATGCCGGTCACGGCGACGGAGTCTTCATCAACACCGCAGGAATCGGGATTGTCGCAGACGGGGTGGACATCAGCCCCACTCGCGCACAAGTGGGTGACGTCGTGATCGTCAGCGGCGACATCGGCGTTCACGGCGTGGCCGTGATGAGTTGTCGCGAAGGTCTCGAATTCGGGACCGAAGTGCGCAGTGATTGTGCGGCCCTGAACGGCGTGGTGGCCGACATGATTGCCACCGGTGTCGACATCCACGTCCTGCGCGACCCTACGCGGGGCGGAGTCGCCGCGACCCTCAACGAGATCGCTCAGGCGTCGAACATCGGGGTTGCGCTGGTGGAGCGAGATCTGCCGATTCCCGCTGACGTGCGCGACGCCTGTGGGCTACTCGGCTTGGATCCGTTGTACGTCGCAAACGAGGGCAAGTTGATCGCTTTCGTTCCACGCGAAGATGCCGCCCTGGTTCTGGAAGCGATGCACGGCAATCCACTGAGTGTGGGAGCCGCCGTGATCGGGGAGTGCGTGGCCGAACATCGCACAATGGTGGTGGCGCGTACGGCATTGGGAGGCAATCGGGTAGTGGATCTGCCGGCAGGTGAACAACTCCCGCGGATCTGCTGATGACTGCCGTCGGTATGAACGGGCCGGCATTGTTTGCCCGCTACGCGTATCCGCCGAACGAGTTGGGTTACTGCGGACCCGACGATCCTTCAGTGCTGCTTCGTCTGGCCAGCGGCAACTCGGGCAGCGGCGACCGTGATCGCGCTCGTCAATTCGACGGTGCGTGGCCGTACCTCGAGGCATTGGCTGTAGGAGCGGGCATCGACGACCCTCTGGATTCGCGAGTGATCGAAGCCTATTGGGTGGGAGGTGATCTCCTCGACTCTCTCGATTCGGGGAAGTTGTTGCAGCACCTGAGAAAAGCATTCGGTGAACGCGAGAACACCGGGTTCCTCCCCGTCCTCGGGGGTCGGGACCGCGCGCTCGCGCACCACAGTTTTCACGTATTTCTGGTGTATCCGTGGGTCAAGCTTCTTCGGAAGCGCGGTGCGGTCCCACTGTCCGTCCTCCAGAACTGCCGGATCAGATGGGGAGTGGTCGAGGACGTCGGCGAGGAGCATGCATTGGTGGTTTCGTCCCCGCTCGAGTTCGACGGTGAGCAACTCGCACGCGGCCGACCGGCAACGCAGAGAGTGCGGTGGAGGGTCGAGGGCAACGCGCTTGCGGCGATGCCCGTCCCCGGCGCTGTGGTGACGATGCACTGGGATTGGGTGTGCGACAGGATAACGGCAGAGCAATCACGTGCATTGGATGCCGCGGAAGACTCGGGATTGCGGATCGCGAACCGAATGCTGTCGACCGATATGTGATCGTCAGTTCCCCTCCAGGACGGAGGCTACGGTGAATTGGGGTAGCGCGGTAACGGACAGCGCACTGTGGTTGGCAGAGGCATATGCGATCACGGTAGCGGTTCTCGTCGTCACCGCGCTGCTGCTAGCTCGGTATACCCGCTGGGGCAACCAGTTTCGGCGAATGGCTTGGCCCTACTTCGATCCCCGGCGCACCGTCATTCCGCTGTCGATTCTCGCGTTACTGCTGCTGCTCACGATATTCGGTGTCCGCGTGACGGTGTTGTTCTCGTACTGGTACAAGGATTTCTACGACGCCATTCAGAACCTCGACGAAACCGCTTTCTGGCACTACCTGCGAGTGTTCGCGATATTGGCCGCAGTCCACGTCGCTAGCTCACTCGTCGTCTACCTGGTGGGCCAAACACTCGATATCAATTGGCGCAGTTGGCTCAATGACACATTGACCGACGATTGGCTCGACGGCCGCGCCTACTATTGCGGAAACTTCCTGGAGAACCCCGTCGACAATCCGGACCAACGTATTCAGGCAGACATCACCGCATTCGCGACGTCGTCCCGCACGTTGTCCATGGGCGCCGTCGCCGCAATGGTCTCGATCGTCAGCTTCACCAAGATCCTGTGGGATCTGTCCGGTCCCTTGACTGTTTTCGGTGCCGAGATTCCGCGAGCGATGATCTTTCTCGTCTACACCTACGTGTTGGTGACCACGGCACTCGCATTCTGGATCGGCCGGCCTTTGATCATGCTGAACTTCTTGAACGAGAAACTCGGCGCCAGCTTCCGGTACGCGTTGGTTCGACTACGGGAGTACGGCGAAAGCATCGCCTTCTATCGCGGAGAGAACGTCGAACGACGCACGCTCGGACTACGTTTTGCTGCAGTGATCCGCAATATGTGGGCGATCGTCTTCCGGACGCTCAAGTTCAGTGGCTTCAATCTGGCAGTGGATCAGACAGCGGTGGTGTTTCCGTTTCTGGTCCAGGGATCTCGATTGTTCAGCGGGCAGATCACTTTCGGCGACGTGATGCAAACTGCTCAAGCATTCGGCCAGGTGCACAATTCGTTGTCGTTCTTTCGAGAGTCCTATGCCGATTTTGCAAGTTTCCGGGCCACACTGATCCGTTTGACCGGGCTCGCCGATGCCAATCGACGTGCCCGCGCACTTCCCGTGCTCGACGCGTTCTCCGCTGGCAGTCATTTGGTTGTTCGGGGACTCGACGTGCGCACGCCGGTTGGTGAGGCGTTGATCTCCGAACTC